>DATJTM010000312.1:0-14734 GCA_035503395.1 Luteitalea sp. | reverse complement strand
GCACGGCGATGACCAGCGCACTCACCATCAGCCCGTAACCAATCGACGACACGAACTCCGCGGGCGTCAGCAGGCTTCGGATCTCCGGCATCTCGAGACCAATCAGGATGAACACCAGACCGTTGAGCACGAAGACGAGCGTCGCCCACACCCCGTTCGCCTGGATGCGAGAGCGGTAATCCAGGAAGGAATGCGACCGATACGACAGGAACAGGCCGCCGCTCACCACGCTCATGACACCAGAGCAGTGGAAATGTTCGGCGGCCAGATACATCACGTACGGCGACAGCAAGGTCAGCGCGGTGTCGATGCTGGGCGTGGTCGGCAACAGGCGATGCAGCGTGTAGATGGCGGCCGCGAGCGCCACGCCGACGACCACGCCACCGCCAGCCGCGACGATGAACTCCCGTACGGCTTCCGACGCCGAGAAGTGGCCGGTCATCACCGCCGCCAGGGCGAAGCGGAAGACGATCAAGCTCGATGCGTCGTTGACGAGGCTCTCACCTTCGAGGATGGTGATGGCGCGCTTCGGGATGGGCAGCCCCTTCAACACCGAGGTCGCGGCGACGGCGTCGGGCGGGCTGATGATGCCGCCGAGCAGGAAGCCGAGCGCGAGCGTGAAGCCCGGAATCACCGCCACGCTGACGTGCGCCACCACCGCCGACGTGAACAGGACCAGCCCGAACGCTAGCATCGCGATGCTGCGCTTCCATTTCCAGAACTCCCGCCACGACGTGAACCAGGCCGCCTCGTAGAGCAGCGGCGGCAGGAACAGCAGGAACACGAGATCGGGTTCGAGCTGGATGTGCGGCAGTCCCGGCACACAGGCGATGGCCAGGCCGCCGAGCACGAGCAGCAGCGGATTGGCGATGCGCAGCCTCGTGCCCAGGGAGACCAGCAGGGTCACGGCGAACAGCAGTCCGATGACGAGCAGCAGGTGGTCGTGGAGCATGCGGTGGCGTCCGGTCTGAGACGTCGCCGACAACAGTCTCACGGACTCGGTCACGGGCGGCCGGCACGTTCGCCCGGGGCGACGTTGCCAGGCAGGGCGAACGGTTCCCGGCGGCCGGCGCCGACGCGATCGCCCTAGCGGGGGCGCGTGGCGGTGGGACGATCAGGTCTTCAGGACGAGGCACATCTCGACGGCTCGCGTCCGAACGCGATGAATCGCCTCGTTCACGGCCGCGAGTGGCGCGACCTCGACGACGCCCTCGATGCCGTTAGCGGCCGCGAACTGCAGCATCGCCTCGGTCTCCGCGCGGCTGCCGATGTAGTTGCCGTAAATGGCGCGACGCGAGTTGTTCAGCAGACCGCCGCTCAGTGCCAGCGGCTCGTTCGGTGCCGCGACGAGGCACAACTGTCCGTGCGGCTTCAGCAGCCTGAGGTGCGCATCAAGGTCGAAGGGCACGTTCAGCGTCGATAACATGAAGTCGATTGTGCCGCGGAGTTCGGTCAGCTGCGCGACTTCCTCGCTGATCACGAACCGGCCGCCCAGGCGCCCGATGAGGGCCTGCTTGGAGGGCGACTGCGACAGCGCGGTCACGGCGTGACCCATCTTGTGGAGGAACTGGATCGCCAGGTGGCCGAGCCCGCCCGCGCCGAGCACCGCCACCTGCGAGCCTGGAGGCAGTTGTGCTCGGTTGATCCCGGCAAACACGGTCAGGCCCGACGACATCAGGGGTGTGGCCGTTGCGGAATCGAGCTGCGGCGGGAGCTGGAACGCGAATCGGCCGTCGACCACGATGTGGTCGGCCAGGCCACCGTAATCGTCCACCGCAACCACCTGCTGCCGGGCGCACAGTTGCTCGAGGCCCTGCGCGCAATAGTCGCACTCGAAGCACGCACCAGCTGGTAGCCGACGCCGACCCGATCGCCCGCACGCAGGTGCATGACCTCGTCTCCCGCGTCCTCGACCACGCCGACGATCTCGTGGCAGGGCACCAGCGGGTACCGCGTGTCGTCCCATGCGTTGTCGATGTACTGCACGTCGCCTCTCGCGAGGCTGCGATGCGTGATGCGCACCACGACGTCGCGGCGGCCGACGCGTCGCTCGTAGACGAAGCGTTCGGCCTGGCCGCCCGGCACGTGAATCGCGTACGCGTTGATCTCCATTGATGACCGCTCCGAGGCGCGCGCGGCCTCAGCCTGCCGAAAGCCGACGACGCTGCTCTCGGGACGGTAACAACGCCTGACGCTGGTGGCTTGATGGATCGTCCAGCGAGCGCTGAATCAACGTTCCCAGAAGGGCGGTGGCTCGATGCCCAGGGCGCGGAGGTAGACGTAGCCCTGCCCGCGGTGATGGATCTCGTTGTCCACGACGTACAACACCTGCCAGTAACCGGGGCCCGTGTACTGACCGAACGAGGTCAGCGTCTGCTGGAATCGCTCGGCAGGGATCTGCGCCCAGAAGTCGTTCACTTTAGCCGTGCTCTCGTCCCATAGCCGAAGGATCTCGGCCTTGGAAGGAGCCTTCCCTGGCGCATAGCCACCCCATTCGAGCGTCGCCAGCCCGTGCGCCATCGGGCCAGCCATGTTCAGCAGTTCGTTGGCAAGTTCGCCGAATGTGCGCATGCCGCCGATCGAAAACGTGAACAGTTGATCGTCGGGAAACGCCTCGATCACGCGCCGCGTCAATCGGCGGTGACCTTGCCAATGCTCGAGCAGTGCGTCGGTGGAGATGAAGGTCGGCTTGGACGTATCGGTCGTCGTCATGAGTGCTCCTCGTGATGCCGGTATGCAGGGCCCGGCGCCAGAGTACTCGACGCGACGCGTGGAGCTCGTCAGGAAGGTCGGTCGGACAGCGGCGAGGCGGCGCCCCGCATTGAGGCACCGCCAGCGCCGGCGGTCGAACTACTCGGCGAGCACGCCGTCGATCTGCGCCATCGCGGCCTTCAGGCCCTCTTCCATGCCCATGGCGAGCAGCTGCTCGAGTGCTTCGAGCGACGGGAAGACCGTGCGCGTCACCATACGCGTGCCGCCGTCGTGCGGTTCGAAGGTGAAGCGCATCTGCATGGTCGGCATGTCGGGCGCCTGGGCGCCGTCGGGCCCGAGGAAGCCGTCCGTCACCTCGAAGGATCGCGGCGGGTCGATGCTGACGAAGTCCCAGAAGCCGCGCGACTCCTGGCCGTCGGGTCCCTTCATCACGTACTCGGAGCGACCACCAACCGTGAAGTCATGCCGCTCGAACGTCGCGGGCCACTCGGGTGGGCCCCAGAAGCGCTCGATCTGCCGCGGGTCAGCGTAGGCGGCCCACACTCGCTCCACGGGTGCGGCGAACTGCGCGGTCACCGTCATGGTGAGTGCTTGCGTGTCCTTCTGGACGTCGACGATCGGCATGCGTTTCCTCTCCTGGTGAAGTGGCGAGCAGCGCGTCAAGCTGATTGACCCGCGCGTGCCAGTACTGTTCGAACCGGTCCAGCAACTGACTGGCGCGGCGGACGGTCGCGACGTTGCCCGCCACGCGCTGCGCGCGGCCCTCGCGCCGCTTGGTCACCAGCCGCGCCCGCTCGAGCACGGCCACGTGCTTCTGCACCGCCGCAAACGACATGTCGTAGCGCGCGGCGAGTTCGCTCACGCTCGCCTCGGCATGCATCACGCGCGCAAGGATGTCGCGTCGCGTGGCGTCGGCCAGCGCGCCGAACACGTGGTCGAGCCGGTCGGCGGACAGCTGCTTACCTACAACCATCTGGTTGTACATCGTAGCATTGTCGTGCGAAGGCTGCGGCGCACGTGTCGGACTGTCGCAGGTCGGCTGCGGGCGGCTAGGTCACCAGGCCTCTGGTGCGAAAGCGAGGCTGGTCCCATGCGCGGGTCGCAAGGATGTCGTGCAGGTGCCCGACGGCGTGCATCACTTGCGTGAAGCTCAGGTACAGCGGCGCGAATCCGAAACGCATGGTCGCCGGTGCGCGGAAGTCGCCGATGACGCCTCGGGCGATGAGGGCCTGCACGACCTCGAACCCACCCTCGGGCAGGTCGAACGAGACGTGACTGCCACGCTGGGTCGCGTCGCGCGGACTGATCAGCGTCAGGCCGTACGAGGTGCACGAGGCTTCGACGGCCTCGATGAAGAGGGTGGTCATCGCACGGGACTTGGCCCACAGCGCCTCGAGGTCGACGGTCGACCAGAGCGTCAGCGCCTCATCCAGCGCCGCAAGTGACAGCACGTGCGGCGTGCCGGCGACGAGCCGTCGGGCACCGGCGGCCGGCTCGTACTCACGCGTGAATGCGAACGGACTGGCGTGGCCCATCCATCCGGACAGCGGCTGCCGCACCCGCAAGGCGTGGCGCGGGTGCACCCACGAGAATGCCGGGGCGCCGGGACCGCCATTCAGGTACTTGTACGTACAGCCCACCGCAATGTCGGCGTCGGCGGCCATCAGGTCGCAGGGCACCGCCCCGGTCGTGTGTGACAGGTCCCACAACACGAGGGCGCCGCGTTCGTGGGCGTCGGCGGTGGTGCGAGCCATGTCCTGCACGCGCGCCGTGCGGTAGTCGACGTGGCTGAGGAGGAGCACGGCGACATCGCCATCCAGCGCCGTGGCCGCTGGCTGGCCGGGCTCGAGATAGCGCAGCCGCACGTCGGGGACGAGTTCCGCGAGTCCCTGCGCCATGTAGGCGTCCGTCGGGAAGTTCCCGGCGTCGGCCAGCAGGACACGGCGGCCGGCGTTGAGGTGCAGTGCTGCCGCCAGTCCCTTGAACAGGTTCACGGACGTGGAGTCGCCGACGGCGACTTCGCCCGGGCCGGCGCCGATCAGTGGCGCGATGCGATCGCCGACCGTCATCGGCAATGAAAACCAGCCCGCGTCGGTCCAGCTGCGGATCAGCCCATGACCCCATTCGCTGTTCACGACGTGCGTCAGCCGCTCCCTGACCCGCGTCGGCACTGGCCCGAGCGAATTGCCATCCAGATAGATCATCCCGTCCGGGAGATCGAACTCGGTAGCCAGCGAGGCCAGGGGATCGATGGCATCGAGTGCGGCCGCATGCGCCCACCGGTCGGTCACGTCAACATCTCCTCGAGCGCACGGCATGTCGGCGACGACACATCAGCGAGCTCGTCGAGCACGTCGAAATGATCGCGCGTGGGTGCGCAGTGTTGTGTAAGACGAGTCAGGTGCGGGCGCCATGCATCGCCGAGCGCGTCGAACTGTTGCCGGAATGCGTCCGGTTCGTCCGCGCCGACCACGAGATGTACCGGCACATTCCTTCCGGGCACCGCGTACAACGGCGAACACTCGCGGATCTCGGCCGCGTCGAGGCCGGCCAGGTCGTTCACGTACGACGCCGCCACCGGCGCCAGATCGTAGACGCCGCTGATCAGCAGAGCGCCCGCGACGGCGGCGAGTGCCGCGGTACCGCCCTGACCGGCCAGCAGGGCCGCCGCGAGATGCGCGCCGGCGGAGTGGCCGCCGACCAGCAGGCGATCCGGGTCCAGCCCGAAGCGGGCCGCATGCTGTCGGAGGTACAGGAGTGCGGCCGCCGCCTCGTCGACGATGGCGCGGATCCGCGCGTCGGGGGCGAGCGTGTAGCCGACGGCGGCGACGGCGCATCCGAGCGTCGAGAGCGCCGGCACCGCGAATCCCGAGGTCGACCGGCTGCCTTCCTGCCAGAAGCCCCCGTGAAAGTAGACCAGGCATGGTGACGGCGCGGTCGTCACCGGCACGAAGAGGTCCAGCGCCTGACGCGGGCGTGGCCCGTAGGGGAGATCGCGGCGCACGGACAGGACGACGTTGCTGAGCAGACTCGCCCCGATCGCCGCATGGCGCTCCAGCACGCCACCCGGATCCTTCGCCGACCGGCTCGGCGAAAGCTGCCGATCCAGTTCCATCCGATCCAGATGCGCGAACGGCAGTGGTCCGACGGTCATCGCGAGATGCCTATCGTACGGCGTGCCGCGCCCGCGCGGCCGCGTGCCGGACGTCGTCGCTTGTTATGCTGTGCCCGCCTCTCCTGCCTCCTGCCTTCCTGATCTCCTGTCCTCCTGATCCCATGCCGAGTCCTGGGCCTCCTCCGCCCGCCCGCGAAGACACCCTCGTGCGGGCCATCGGCACGCTGGGACTGGCGGCCTCCATCGTCAACATCACCGTGGGTGGCGGCATCTTCCGGCTGCCGGCCAGCGTTGCGGGCGCGCTGGGTGCGGCAGCTCCCCTCGCGTATCTCGTATGTGCGGCGGCGATGGGGCTCATCGTGCTCTGCATTGCCGACGCCGGCCGCCGCGTCTCACTGACCGGTGGACCGTATGCGTACGTCGGCGTCGCCTTGGGACCATACGCGGCGTTCCTGTCGGGGCTGATGCTCTGGATGATCGGCCTGTTCGCGATGGCCGCCGTGTCGACGGTCTTTGCCGCGAGCGTCGGCGGGCTCGTGCCATCGCTGGGCGGCCCGACGTCGCAGGCGGTCGTGCTCATCATCACTTACGCATTCTGGGGGCTGGTCAACGTCCGCGGCGTGGCACTCGGCACGCGTCTGAACGTCGTCGCCACCGTGGCCAAGCTGCTGCCTCTCCTGCTGGTCATCGTCGGCGGCTGGATGGCCGTGAAGGCCGAACACCTGGTGGTGCCGGCGTGGCCGTCAGCGAGTGACGTGGCCCGGACGTCGCTGCTGCTCGTGTTCGCGTTTGCGGGCGTCGAGACTGCGCTGGTGCCGAGCGGGGAGGTCCGCTCGGTGGCGCGCACGGTACCGCGCGCCATCGCCATCGCGATGATGGGGATCACGCTGCTGTATCTCGCCCTGCAAGGCGCGGCGCAGGGGGTGCTGGGGCCGGCGCTGCCGGGTTCGGCGACGCCACTGGCCGACACCGCGGAGCTCGCGATGGGGGGCTGGGCACGGACGCTGCTCCTCGCGGGTGCCGCCGTGTCGATGTTCGGCTACCTGGGCGGCATGACGCTGTCGGTACCCCGAGTGGTGTTCGCGATGGCCGCGGACGGCATGTTGCCCACCCGTCTCGCTGCCGTCCATCGCACGTTTCACACGCCCCATGTCGCGATCGTGGCGCACGCCGTGCTGACGCTCGCACTGGCGCTGTCGGGCTCGTTCGAGCGACTGGCGATCCTCGCCAACACCTCGGCCCTCGCGCTCTATCTCGGCTGCGCCGTCGCGGCGTGGCGGCTGCGCACGCGCGGGGTCGGTGACAGTCGTCACAGTGCCAGGCTGCCGTTCGCGGCGGCAGCGCCGTTTCTCGCCGTGCCGGTCATTCTCTGGCTATTGACGGGGCTGACACGAACCGAGTGGACGGCCTTCGCCGCCGCCGTGTCGATTGGAACGATGGCGTACGTGGTCACGCAACGGAGGGCCTGAAGACGACCGCGACTGCTGTTCGCCTGACAAAGGCAAGGGTCGCTCGCGAGTCGTCACCGCGCCTGAATCTTCGCGATTGCAGCCCGTGCCGTCTGCGAGACCGGTACCTGATCGCCAGCATTGGGCAGCGCGTTGTCATTCAGCAACTGCTGCAGTCTGGGCAGGGCTTCCGCCGCCCGGAGTTCCGTGAGCGCCTGGATGGCACTCACCCGCACGAGCGCGTCGGCGTCGTCGAGAGCGGCAATCAGCGGGCGGATCGCTCGCGGGTCACCAATCCGGCCGAGCGCCCACGCGACCTTGTAGTTGATCTGGGAGTCCCCCAACAACGGCAGCAGGACATCGACAGCCTGAACGTCCCTCAGCTCGCCGAGCAGGTGGACGGCGTAGTAGCGATCCGACTGAATCTGGCGATCCACGGTGAGTCTGCCACCAGGGATACCCTGGCCGACGGGGCGCGCCGCCCGGTCCGTCAGCATGCCCGCGATCACGAGGAAGCCCTTCGTATCCTGCAGGCCTGCGAGAACGTACGCGGCGTTCCCACGCAGATGTCGATCCTCGTGGGTCAGATAGGGTTCGAACACATCGACGGCACGCCGATCTCCCGCCGCGACCAGCCGCTTGGCCACCTCGAGCTGCTGCCAGAAGTACTGGGCCGCGTGAAACTCCTTCACCAGGGACTCGATGGATGCGGGCTGCTGCGCCGTCGCTGGCGCTGGGACGATGACCGTCAGCGCTGCGGCGAGCAGGCCAGACACGAGTAGCATGGCTGTGCCTCCTTGATGTCGATACACCCATAGACACCGCTGCCGACCGCTCGTCGCACGGTCGACAGGTAGGGCCGGTTGTCGCAACCCGGCCCTCTCGAGACAGGTGATCGGCCGTGCGGCGCCGTGCGAGGAGCGAACTGCAGCTATCTGTTGCTGCTACACGACGCGCGCGTACAGTGTCTGCCACTGGTAGTGCTGCCCGTCCGATGCGACGCGGCTGCCTGCGAAGGTCTGGTACGTCACGACACAGCTCTCGAGCTTCTCGACGTCGAGCAGGCGCCAGCCGACGGCGCCGTTGCCCGTGTCTGGCCCCTGAAGCTGGAAAATCAGAAGACGGGCGGAGTCGTCGAGGACGCCGTAGTCGTGAGGCTCGGCAAGACGGACGGCGCCTTTGTAGCGGACCTCGAGGAGTCGCTTCTGCGCAATCGCGCGACGGATGCGTTCATCGGCGGGATCAATCGGCGAGACGGACATGGCTCCTGATGATTCTGCCCGGACTGTCAACGGCAGGGGCAAGTCTCATGGCGAATATCGAACTCGATGCGGACGTCGACACGTTGGATCGCGAGGCGCTGATGGCGGAGGTCAAGCGACTGCGCGCGGGCATACGACAGCACCGGGACAGCACGGGACATGAGCTGTGCTGGCACCATCCGCAACTCTGGGCCTTGCTGCCCGAGCAGACGGATCCGCTGCCTGAGGTCCCCGAGTGGCCACAGTTTCTGAGGGGCTGCCTGCGTTATCGGGAGTCGCTGGACCGGCAACTGCCCGCTGCACCTCGGCGCGAACGTGAGTTCGAGCCTGACGCCCGCGATCCCCGCACGCCGACGTCCTCCGGGTGAGCGTCTCTTTTTCTGCTGGCGTGTGCTGATGCTCAGGCGACGACCGGACGCGGGATCAGCGCGGCTTCACTTCGGCGCGGCGCATCGGCATGCGATCGATGAGTGCCATCAGTGCCGCCAGGTCGAACGCGCCGTCGGCCTCCTCTAAGACAACAGGCCTTGGAGTCTCGTCTCGGTGGCCATCGGACCCTGTCGGCCGGTTCTGTCGTCATTCGGACGTGGACAGATCATCACGAGCGTCACGAATCACCGGTCCGGGCGGCTGGCGCTATCACGGGCAGGCGCGTCCGCTGTTTGCGGTCGAGCCTGCTATCGGGCAGGAGTCCGTGTGGGACTACCCGCGCCCGCCGCGTCTCGACCCCGAACCGCGGGTCGTTGTCGTCAAGGTCGGAGACGTGGTGGTGGCGCGCACCGAGCGAGCGCTGCGCGTGCTCGAGACGGCGAGTCCCCCCACCGTCTACATTCCGTACCTGGACGTCGTTGCCGACTACGTGCATCGTGCCCCGGGCTCCTCGAGATGTGAATGGAAGGGCACGGCCCGCTACTGGAGCGTACGCGTCGGGGCGGTGGTGCTCGACGGCGTTGGCTGGTCCTACGATGACCCTCCGGCCGCGTTCTCACCGATCCGTGGTCATCTCTCGTTCTATCCGGGTCGAATCGAGTGTTACCTCGACGGTGTGCGCGTCACTGCCCAAGCTGGCGGCTTCTATGGTGGCTGGGTGACTCCGGACATCGTCGGGCCATTCAAGGGGGAACCGGGTACGACTGGCTGGTGATGGAGCGACGCTGATTGCCGGGTCGAACGCGTGAGGCCGACTGTTCGTACTCAGTCGAATGACCGGATATCTGCGCGACCTCCTGCACGCCACGCGAGGACTCGCCAAGGCCAGCACGTTCACGGCGGTCTGCGTGACCTCCCTCGGCCTCGGAATGTCGGTCGTCATCGGCATCATGCTGTTCATGCGGACGATGCTCGGCACGCCGCCGGGCGTCCAGGACGACGGTCTGGTCGAACTCGTCGTTCGCGTCAGTGGTCAGCTTCGTGCCCAGACCGGCTCGGACATCGTCGACCACTGGTCCTACCCTGACTATCTCGATGTCCGCGACGCGGCGCGCGGCGTGACGACCGCCGGCTGGAGTCGCGGCGAGGGCCTGTTTCGGGCGACATCGGAGGCGAGCGCTGTCCCACTCGCCACCGCATACGTGTCCAGCAACTACTTCGCGACGCTCGGCGTGCCGCTCGCCCTCGGCCCCGGGTTCACACGCGCGGACGACGCGTCGGTGGCGCCTGCCGAAGCGGTGCTCGGCCATCGGACGTGGCAGTTGCGCTTCAACGGCGATCCCACCATTGTCGGACGCCCGATCCTCGTGAACCGCTCCGAGTTCGTCGTCGTCGGCGTCGCACCACCCCGCTTCCGGGGACACATTGGCGACATGGACGAGCCGCACGACGAGCTGTGGCTTCCCCTCTCGCGCCATCCGCGACTCACAGTCGATCAGAGCGCCCGCGCCGATCGCAGCACCGGCTGGATTCGCATGATCGGCCGGCTGTCGTCCGATGCCTCGCTGGTGGGAGCGAATGCCTCGGTACAGGCGATGATGGCGACGCTGGCGGCGCAGCATCCAGCCACCAACAGGGAGCGGTCGGCCAGCGTCGAGCCCTACATCCCGGTGGGTGCGCGGATGCGGGCCGAGGTCGCCTTTGGCAAGCTCGTCATCTTCGCCATGTCCGCAATGGTGCTGCTCGTCGTCGGGCTGAACGTGTCGGGCATGATGCTGGTGCGCGGCGCCATTCGTCAGCGCGACACGGCGATTCGTCACGCCGTCGGTGCGAGCCGCTGGCGTCTCGTGCGCTATCACCTGGCCGAGTCGCTGGTCGTGGCGCTGCTTGGTGGCGCCTTTGCCTCGACGCTGCTCTTCGTCGGTCCGCCTGCCATCGCCTGGGGCTTCGGCGTGTGGGGCACCTGGCTCGACCTGTTCCGTCCGGATGCGTGGCTGGCGGTCCAGTGCGTCGCGCTTTGTTTCGTGGCGAGTCTCGTGCTGGGTGTCTTGCCAGCGATTCGCTTCAGCCGGCCATCGATCATTACCGCTCTCAAGAACGATTCGGCAGGCGGCGGACGACGGGTTGGTCGCCTGCAGCGGATGACCGCGGCCGCGCAGGCAGGTCTGGCCGTGCCGTTGCTGGTCATGGCTGGCGTGCAGTTCGACCAGGCGCGGGTCGCGGCAGGCGCCGACGTCGGGTTCGAGCCGAAAGGGCTGTACGCGGCGTCGCTGAATCTCGCCGCCATCGCTCAGACCAATGAGGAGCGTCGCCAGTTCCTGCAGACGGCGCAGGATACGCTCGGCCGCTCCAACGGCGTGACTGTTTCCAGCGTTGGCGACGGTGTGCCGCTCGACTTCATCTACCGCAACGCCCGTCTCGCGCGCGAAGGTGATGCGACGTTCACTACCGTGCACACGACCCGCGTGGCGCCGGGCTATCTCGAGACCATCGGTACGCGCATGCTTGCGGGACGCGCCATAGACGCCGGCGATCGGGCCGATGCCGAACGGGTCGTCGTGCTCTCGGCGCCGCTGGCGCAGCAGCTGTTCCCGGCGGGCGACGCACTCGGCCAGCGGATCGCCATCGCGCGCACGGCCGATCAGCAGCAGACGTTCACGGTGGTCGGCATCTCGGCCGACCTCGTCTCCACGCAGATGGGGAATCCGCGGCCGCAGCTGTTCCTGTCGCTGGCGCAGGAGCCGGCCGAATCCGTGATGCTCCTCGCGCGTGGTAACGCCTCCGACGCGGCAATCCGCGACGCCTTCCGGAACGCCGTGATCGAAGCTCTGCGCGCTACATCGTCGCGCATGGGACCGGACGATGTGTTCCGTGAGGTCTCGACAGGCGAACGCCTGATCGAGAACAGTCGGTCGGACTTCCTCACGAGCTCCGGAGTGGCGGGTCTCGCCGCCGGTGTCGCACTGGTGCTGACGGCGCTGGGCGTCTACGGCGTCATCGCATTCATGGTCGCGACGCGGACGCGGGAGATCGGTGTCCGTGTCGCGTTGGGCGCCACACGGGCGCGTGTGTTGCGCGGCGTGCTCGGCCAGGCGCTGACTTTGGTCGTGCCGGGAATCACCGGTGGAATGCTGCTGGCGGTTGCGTGGGTCCGACTCACCGATCCGGCGTGGTATCCGCTCGGCGGCGTCGAACCGCTGGTTTATGCCTTTGCTGCAACGACAGCGCTGTTCGTCGCGACACTGGCGGGGATCCCGTCGGCCCATCGTGCCGCAGCGGTGCAGCCGATCGTCGCGATGAAGGCGGAATAGGAGCGGCGCTGCCACGCGTTGTCCGCCTGGAGGTTTACGTTGAGGGCCGAGCGCGTGGTCGCAGGTAGGGGCGAGAGCGTCGTGCGCTAGACTGCGCCTTCGACTCTGGAAGTCGAGGTGTTGACCATGTGGACACGAAGCATGGCGCTGTGTGCAGCGGCGCTACTCTGCGGCGCACCCGTCTCGGCACAGGTCGTCAGGCTGGAGATCACCTCGCGCGAGCCGATCAGCGGACCGCCAGCAGGAGCGCCAGCCTTCGAGCTGATTCGCGGCAAGGTGCACGGCGAGATCGACCCGGCAGATCGCCATAACGCGATCATCCAGGACCTCGGCCTCGCGCCACGGAATGCGCGCGGCATGGTCGAGTACGCGGCGACGTTCGCGCTATCCCGACCGGTCGATCCGGCGCGCGCGTCCCGTGTTCTGATCTACCAGGTCGTCAATCGCGGCAACGGACAGGCAACGGCAAACGCGGAGGGAGACATCACCCTGGTCAGCGGCTGGCAGGGCGACGTCGTCCCGACGGCGGCCAATCAGACAATCGCGGTGCCGGTGGCACGCAGGAAGGACGGTTCGCCGGTGACCGGCCCGGTCATCGCGCGCTTCGTCGACGTGCCAGACGGCGCCCCGAGCGCGGCGATCCGACTCGCATCACTGGGGACGACACAGCCCTATCCTCCCGTCGACCTGGCGCAGCGTGACGCAACGCTGACGTGGCACACGCGTGAGAACTACGCCGGGCCGCAGGACCGGAAGCGGGCCGTCCCCCGCGCGGAGTGGGCATTCGCCGACTGTGAGCGGACGCCGTGGCCGGGTACGCCCGACCCATCGCGCGTGTGCATCAAGGACGGCTTCCGCGCGGGCCGCTTCTACGAACTCGTCTACACGGCGAAGGACCCGCTGGTGCTGGGCGTGGGGCTCGCCGCAACGCGCGACATCATCGCGTTCTTCCGTCATGCGACCGTCGATGCCTCGGGCACGCCGAACCCGGTCGCCGGCCTCGTCGATCACACGGTGAGCATCGGGGACTCGCAGTCCGGCAACTTCATCCGCACGTTCATCCATCTCGGCTTCAATCAGGACACGCAGGGCCGGATGGTCTGGGACGGGGCCTTCCCGCGCATCGCGGCGCGGCAGACGCCGATCAATCTGCGCTTCGGCCTGCCGGGCGGCGCCGCCGGCATGTACGAGCCCGGCAGCGACGGCATCGTCTGGTGGACCCGCTACGCGGACAAGACAAGAGGATTGAAGGTCGCGGGCCTCCTCGATCGCTGCACCGCCACGGCGAGCTGCCCGAAGATCATCGAGGTATTCGGGTCGGCGGAGTTCTGGGGCTTGCGCATGTCGCCGGACCTGATCGGCACCGATGCAAAGCGTGACCTGCCATTGCCCGCGAACGTCCGTCGCTACTACTACCCCAGCACGACGCATGGTGGCGGGCCAGGTGGCTTTCCGATCGAGGCGGTCGCAACCCAGGACGGCATGTGCACGCTGCCAACCAATCCCAACCCGCAGGTCGAGCAGACCCGTGCGTTGACTCGCGCGCTCGTCGACTGGGTGGTGAAGGACATACCACCGCCGGCGAGCCGTTATCCCACGCTGTCGGCAGGCGACCTGGTCCCGGCAACGCGGGCGACAGTCGGCCTTCCAGATCTCCCGGGACTGCCGTTCAGCGATCGCGTGCTGAACCCCGTGCTGCGTTACGACTTCGGCCGCGGATTCCGCGTGGCCGATCTGTCCGGCGTCATGACGCGCGTGCCACCGCGAGTGGTCGGGGTGTTGCCGACGTACGTTCCGCGCGTCAACGAGGATGGCAACGAGACGTCAGGCGTGCCGTCGGTGCAACTGCAGGCACCGCTCGGCACCTATCTCGGATGGAACACGATTCGCGCCGGTGCGTTTGCGGGACACGGCTGCGGGTTCCAGGGCGGCTGGCTGCCGTTCGCGAAGACGAAGGCGGAACGGCTGACCACTCGCGATCCCCGACTGTCGCTCGAGGAACGCTACGGTACTCACGACCGCTATGTGTCCATGATCAGGCGCGCAGCGGAGCAGGCGGTGAAGGAGCGGTTCCTGTTGCCCGACGACGCGGCACGCCTCGTGCGCGAAGCGGAGGCGAGTGCGGTGCTCACTGAGCACTAGCAGCTCTCCCATCGGTCCGTCGTCTCCGGCACAATGGCCGTCCATGCTTCGCCAGACAGTCGCCACGCTGAAGGTCTCCACCGGTAGACGCGGCTTCCAGGAGATTACCCGTCAGGTGCAGGCGCTGGTCAGCGATGCAGGCGTGCAGACGGGGCTCTGCACGCTTCACCTGCAGCACACCTCGGCATCGTTGCTGATTCAGGAGAATGCCGACCCGGACGTCCGTCGCGACCTGGAGCGATTCTTCGCGCGCCTGGTGCCGGATGGCGATGCGCTGTTCATTCACACCGCCGAGGGTGAGGACGACATGCCGGCTCACGTGAGGACGGCACTGACGACAGTGAACCTGAGTGTGCCGGTGGCCGACGGTCGCCT
>DATJTM010000311.1:0-4306 GCA_035503395.1 Luteitalea sp. | reverse complement strand
CGGTGAAGGTCGGTACGGACGGCGCCTGAGCAGCGGGCACGCTCGTCAACGCTGTGGCCACCAGTGCCGCAATGGCAAGCCTCAGCGGCGTGCGTCCCTGCATACAGGTTCCTCGTACCCGGAACCCGGAACCCGGAACCCGTGGTGTGCGTGAGGCCGTCACTTGAGCTTCGCCATGTCGCGTTCGATGCTGGCCACCAGGTCGGTGAGGTTGTACTTACGCGCGCGCTGCAGGGCCTCCTCACTGAGGCGCCGCCCTTCCTGGATGTTGCCCATGCGCACCTGGATGGCACCGGCCGCGAACACGTAGCGCGCGCTCTCCGCATCGTCGGGCTCGCGCAGCTGCGTCAGTTGCACGAGTGCCTCGTCGAGGCGTCCCAGATTGACGAGCACTCGGGCCAGCGCGAAGCGCATCGCCCGGTTGGCGGGCTGCGCAGCGACGGCCTGTCGATAGGCGGTCTCGGCCTCGGGCAGGCGGCCCGACGTCTCGCAGATGAAGCCGAGCCCGTTGAAGGCGCGTGCGTCGTGCGGGTTTGCCGCCACGGCCTCGCGCAGGATGGGTTCGGCGCGGGCCGGGTCGCGCGCGTCCAGCAGGGCGAGCCCGAACGCGTGATGCGCGTCGGCCAGGTCGTTGCCGCTCGCCAGTACCTTGCGGTACTGCGTCTCGGCGGCTGCGAGGTTGTTCGTCTGCGCGTAGAGGGCGATGAGGTTCAGGCGGGCGGCGACGTTCTCGCCGCGCGCCAGCGCCTGTTCGTGCAACGCGATCGCCTGCGCGGCGTCGGCCCGTTGCGCGGCGGTCACGCCGCGTTGCAGGAGCGCCGCGGCGTCGCTGCGGGCGAGGGCGACCTGCGCGGAGAACGGGTCGGGCGGCATCGGCCAGCACGCCAGGCATCGTTGCTGACGGGCGATCGCGTCGCGGGCCGCTGCCAAGTCGCCGGCTTGCCGGTAGATCTGCGCGAGGGCATAGTGCGCGGCCCCGAACTGCTCGACGAGCGCCACGGCGCGCTCGAACTCGCGTCGCGCGCGCACGCCGTCGCCGGCCGCCACGGACACGCGCCCCAGCCCGTAGCGCGCCGCTGGTTCCGCCTCGGGAATGGCCGCGGCCTTCTCGTAGACCACGCGCGCGTCGTCGATGCGTCCGCTTTCGAGCAGGGCATCGGCATGGCGCAAGGTCAGGAACGGCGAAGGGCTGATCGCGTTGGCGCGCGCGAAGTAGTCGACGGCCTGATCGGGCCGGCCGACGCGATTAGCCAGCGTGCCCGACAGTGCCCACCAGGTGACGTCGTTCGGCGCCAGGCGACGCGCCTCGGCATACACGAGGGCGGCGGGTTCGAACTGCTCCCAGGCGTGCAGCAGGATGGCGAGGCGGCCAACGGCCTCGGCGCGGGTCGGCGTGGCCAGGGCGGCGTCGCGCGCGGCGCCGATGTCCTGACGTGCCTCGGCGGGGAAGGCGTCGAGCGACAGGCGCGTCCAGGCACCAGCCGACGATTGCGGTGCGATCGTCGCGACGAGCGCCGGCGCCGTAAAGGGGAGCACGGGCTCATTACAGCATGAGCGTTCCGTGCTGACGGCGGTCGTCGATGGCCGCGCAGACAAAAAAAGCCCGGACGGTGTCGACCGTCCGGGCGATGGTCACCCCACGAGGGGAGACGTCAGATCCTGGTAGGGCCCGCTCGCCGAGCGGGCCGGTGGCGGGCGCCTCCGGAGAGGCGCCCGACCTGGAGACTAGAACGCGAAGCGCGCGCCGATCTGGATGCGCCGCGGGTTGCGGGCAAGCGTGCGGATGCGCATGAAGTTGGCGTCGGTCAGGCCGGTGACCGGGTTCCCCCACTGCGTGTGGTTGAACACGTTGGTCGACTCGGCGCGGAGCTCGACGCGGTAGCGTCCGAACGGAATCGCGCGGAACAGCGAGAAGTCGAGGTTCCAGTTGGCCGGCCCGCGGAACGCGTTGCGGCCGCTGTTGCCCCACGCAGCGCCCGGCTGGCTGAACTGGCTGCCGTCGTACCACTGGGCGTTCGGACCGGCTTCGCCGAAGCCGCCCTTCAACTCGCCAGTGACGTTGGCCGTCTGGGTGCCGCCCTGCTGGTCGAGGGCCGCGTTGTCGCCACCCACCGTGAACGGCGTACCGGAGACCCACGAGTAGATGCCGTTGATCTGCCAGTTCTTCACGATGAGCGCCAGCGGGCTGGCCGACTCACGCATCCAGGGGAGCTCGTACACGAAGCCCATCTGGAGCATGTGCGGACGGTCGTACCCGGCGCGGGCGTAGTTGCGAGCAATCTGCGACGGCTGGTTCCACGACAGACCGGCCCATCCATCGTCGTCGGCCTCGTTGAGTGCCTTCGAGAACGTGTAGGCGCCCTTGAGGAGCAGACCGTTCTTGAACGGACGGTTCAGGGCCATCTGCAGCGAGTGGTAGCGGGCCTTCGTGCGCGCGCCCCAGAGGAGCACCGAGGCATTGCCGGCCTGCGCCGAGAACTGACGCTGCGAATTGCCGCCACGCTCGGCGTAGTTCAGGTTGATGTCCGCGTAGCCGTTGTTGGTGGCCGTGCCGACGTAACCCGTGCTGAGCGACAGGTCGCCCGGCAGACGACGCTCGATGAACACGTTCCACGAGTCGATGGTGCCGCGCTCGACGTTGCCAACCTCGGGTGTGCGCATGTCGACGCCGCGGGGCAGCAGCAGGCTGCCGGACGAGATGTCGGTCGCCGGTGCGGCAGGGATGCCCTGCGCCAGCGTGCCGTATGGCGTGAAGGCGTTCGGCCCGGCGCCGCTATAGCCAATCGACAGCGGGTAGAAGCCGCGCAACGGACGCGACCACGGCATCGGGTTGAACGTGCGGCCATAGCCGGCGCGGACCACCGTGTCGTCGTTGACGCGGTAGGCAGCACCCAGGCGCGGCGCGAACAGGTTCTTCTGGGCCTTGTAGCCCAGGGCCGTCGCGTCGTCGGCGAAGCGGACCTGGAAGGTCGCCAGGTCGAGCTGCTCGAAGCTGCGATTGTCACGGCGCATCAGCGGGTAGTACTCCCAGCGGATGCCGGCGTTCACCGTCAGCTTGTCGTTCACCTGCCAGCGGTCATTGATGTAGAGGCCGTACTGGTCCTCGTTCGTCGTCATCTCCTCGAACTGGACGCTCTTGCCGAAGCTGCTGACCTGACCGAGGAGGAACGCCGCGTAG
The DNA here is from genome assembly GCA_035503395.1 of Luteitalea sp. Classification (GTDB taxonomy): domain Bacteria; phylum Acidobacteriota; class Vicinamibacteria; order Vicinamibacterales; family Vicinamibacteraceae; genus Luteitalea. Next base: position 1,128 of record DATJTM010000311.1, on the reverse strand, counting down.
TCGTTCCAGGCGCCGACGCTGGTGTAGCCCGGAATGCCGGTGATGCCGCCGCCGAAGGTGAACTGGCCGCGCGGGTTGTTCACTTCCGGCTGCCAGTGGTCGAGTCCGAGCTTCACGAAGTCGAAGCCGCTGCGGATCTCGTGCTTGCCCGCCACCTTGGTGATGTTGGTCGACAGGGTGTAGTTGAACTCGTGACGCGTCACGGGCGTCCAGCCGGCATTGTTGCCGAGCGTCGACAGGCCGGTGTTGAACTGCGGGAAGCCGGTGTAGAAGTTGGCGTACTGGCCGCCGGAGCCGGGGCCGATCGTGCCGGCGCCGTTGGTGCCCGGGATGCCGAACTGGTCGAGGCCGAAGTTGGTGCCGAAGTCGGGTCCCTGCGACTCGTGGTCCATGGTGTTGGAGCCGAAGGTCGCGTCCCAGATGAGGGTCGGGCTGATGGTGTACGTCTGACCGACGCTCCACAGGTTGACCTTCGTGTCACCGCCGCCCGCTTCCGCGAAGGGCAGGTAGAACAGGTCCATGACCGTGGCGTCCATCATCGAGTACTTGCCCCAGATCTGGTTCGACGAGGTGCGGTTCCAGTTCACCTTGACGTCGACGTTGTCGCGCTCGGCCTCGGGGAACTCGGTACGCTCGTAGTTGTTCTGCGTGCCGCCGTTGGTGCCCGGCACGTTGGGCATCGGGTAGGTGGCCAGCAGCTTGGCCGAGATCGGGTCGATCCGGTTGGCCGGGATGATGGCGCCCGCGAACTCCGTGCGGCCGACGCCGCCGGCGCCGCCGGTGGCCGGGTCATACACGCGCAGGGCGGGATTGGCCGCCAGCGCTTCGCTGAGGTCTCCGGTGCGCATGCGCGCAGTCGGCACCGTCAGCGTGGTGATGCGGCTGTTCTTCTCGAGGTTCCGCTCCCAGCCTGCGAAGTAGAAGATCCGGTTCTTCTTGATCGGACCACCGACCGTGCCGCCGAGGATCTGCACGCTCGAGTTCGGATTGTCGGCACCCGAGAAGAAGTTCTGGCGGGCATTCCACTCGTCCTGGTTGCGGAAGTAGAACGCCGACCCGCGGATCTCGTTGGTGCCCGACTTGGTGGCGACCGAGACGGCCGCGCCACCGGTCATGCCCTGCGAGGCA
>DATJTM010000310.1:0-5979 GCA_035503395.1 Luteitalea sp. | reverse complement strand
GGCCATGCCGGCGACGGGGTCGTCGGCCTTGATCTCGTACTCGAGCGACACGTGGCCGGCGAACTTCATCTTCACCAGTTCACGGAGCACGCCGACGATGTCGAGGACGCCGCGGCCCACTTCGGTCTGGCTGTCGCGATTGGTCTTGTCGGTGAGGTCCTTGATGTGAAGGTCGAGCAGGCGCGGCCCGGCAACGCTCACCGCCTTCACCACGTCGGCACCAGCTCGCGTCGCATGCCCGATGTCCATGCACACGCCCATGCGCGGATCGCGCTTGCCGATCTTCGCGAGCACGTCGGCGGGCGCCGGCCACCACGGGTCTTCCGTGCCGTGATTGTGGATGGCGGCCTTGATGTCGAACTCCTTGACCAGCTTCTCGAGGAGATCGAGCGTGTCGGGCGCGGGCGAGCACACCACGAGCGGCATACCGGCTGTCTTGGCGTACTCGAAGTCCTTCCGCATCGCGGCCTCGTCGGGAGTCTTCCAGGTCAGCGTGCCGCCGCCCATGATCGTGAGACCGGCATCCTCGAACTGCTTGCGGGCCGCACGAATCTGTTCCGGCGTGTCGGTGCGCGCCAGGTGCACGTCCTTGATCGTCACGTAGTGGACGTCGAGCGCCTGCAGTGCGGCAATCGCCTTGTCGCGCGGGAACTTGCGCAGCGAATACGACGCGACGCCGATCTTCAGCGGCAGCGGCTTGCGGGCGACGTCGGCGGCCGACGCGTGCGTGGTCGCCAGCGGCAGCAGCGGCGAGGCGGCAGCGGCACCAGCCAGTTGCAGCAGCGAACGGCGGGACAGGGAGGGTGAAGACACGAGCGCTCCTTGAAGCAGGCCTATCCTTCGGGTATTTCGCGAAGGATAGCGCGCTAGGGGGCGATCTGCACGCGCGTGCTGCGGTTCACCGTGACGCCGCCGCCCTGGACGGCCACGCGAAGCTCGTAGGCGCCCGGCTCCAGCGCCTCGGTGGGCAGTCGGCCGACCTGACGCAGCACGCCATCCGGGCCGGCCTTGTCGAGCGTCAGCGGCGCCTGGCCGACGACCTGTCCGCTCTTGAGCAACGTGACGGTGGCTCCTCCAACCGTGGCCGTACCCGGATGCACGGCGAAGGCAAACGCCAGTTCCTTGCTGGCGGACTTGGCCAGCGGCTCGCCGATGTTCGGGTACAGGAGCAGGTCGCCGAAGTAGAGCGGGTTGGTCACGTCGCGCTCGGCGGTCGGCACGTTCTCGGCCCGCTGCACCACGAAGAGGCTGCTGACCCTGATCGGTGCCGCATCCGGCGCTGGTACTTCGAGGCTGCTGATGCGCACGCTCGCACGGGCCGAGCGGGAGTCGTACACCATCGCCTCGAGGGAGTAGAGCCCGGGCGCCAGCGGCGGGTTGCGGAAGAACATCACCCGGCCTGCCTGAGAGCCCGCCTGTTGCGACAGTGGTCCCGACAGGGTGTAGAGCTCACTCATCTTCGCCATCACCTGGCCGTTGCCATCGCGGATCCGCGCGATGACCACGCCTTCCGCATTGAACGCCTCGCTCGTCGTGGCGTACTCGAGATGCTTCGTGTCGAAGGCCACGAGTACCGGGACCGTGGATGCGTTCTGCGCCGTCGGAAAGACGAAGGCTCGCGCCGACACGGGGAAGGCATTGGGCAGGGGCGCCGCCTCCAGCAAGGCGAGGCCGGGTGCCTCGTACGCCAGCACCGGTGCGCCATCGGAGCTCGGCGGCACGGCGTAGTAGCCCTTCCGATGCGCGACCGTGAGCCCGGACCGCCGGACCTTCACGCCAATCGCGCGGAACTTGCCGTCGAAGGCTGGCTTGGTCGACGAATACGTCAGGACGTAGTGCGACCGGATGTCCTCGTCGACCCGACCGAAGCCCTTGTCGAAGTTGTTGCTGCCGGCGACGAGGAAGCCGCCGGTTTCGTTCGCAAGCTGACCGAGACCCGACGTCGGGTCCATGCGCAACCGATCCTCGTTGCGTTCGAGATAGCGCGACGCGGCGCCGCCGGCACCGATGCTCCGTTCACCACTGTCGAGCCGTCCGGCCGCATAGGCATTGATCTCGTCGCGCGCCTCCGCCTGCGTGCTCTCGGCCCGCAGTCCCTTGGCGTCCATGGCGTACACCGCGACATTGGCGCGATTGGCCTCGTCGATCAGCGCGTTGAATCGCGGCATCACGTTCGGCGGGATGACGAGCCCCTCGGAGAAGAAGAGGACGCTCTTGCGGCCCGGCACCAGCTTCAGCGCGTTGACGACGGCCGTGAGGGCGTTCATCGTGCCGTATCCCTGCTGGTCACGTTCGAGCATCGTGAACGTTTCCGACATCCGCTGCTGCATCTGCGCCATCTGCAGGTCGACGCCGGCGGCCCCCTGCGCGGCACTCGCGGTCGGCGAGCCAGCGCCGATCGACGCCATCGTGTTCTGGATCTGTGTCGCGCGCTGTTGATTGCTGCGAGCCTCCGCGAGCGACTCGGACGCCTGCGAGCCGCTGCGCGTCGCGATCGTCGCCATCGCCTTGCGGAGCAGCGCCGCGTCCCGCGTGAACGGCTGTACGATCTCGAGACCCCAGTCGGCAGCGAACAGGCCGACGACATGGTCGCTTTCCGCGCCCTTGCCGATGTACCGATCGGCCGCTTGCGTGGTGAATCGCCGCGAGTCCGGCGAGAGCCGATCGAAGACGAGGGCGACGACCGAACTGGCGGCGCGGGCGTTCGGCGCAGCGGCGTTGGCCGGCGGAGGCGGGGCGGCGGGCCGCGTTGGGACAGCGGGCCCTGCCTGCTGCCGTGTGGGTCCGGCGCTGGGCGACGCGGGAATGGCCTGCGCCATCGGTAGACGGAACGACCCGACCGGCTGCGGCACGCCGTCCTCGAGCACCTCGAAGTCGTCGGCGGTGAGGTTGGTCACCGGCAGGCCCTTGCGGTCGCGCACGACGAGGTCGACGACCACCGCGGTCACACCAGCGCTATCGCCCCCGGTCGCCCGTCGCGGCGCCGCGTCCTGGGCCACGAGCGGCGCTACCAACAGCAGGACGGCGCCCATCGTCACCGCACGCCTCGGAACGATCTGCATCACGTTTCCTCTGTCCCTCTCGTCACCGGTTCCCGTATCCCGGTTCCCCGCCACGGTCTGGGCGCTCCGCGAACCCCGTACCCGGGACCCCGTGCCCGGCCCTGAGGATTCCCGTCCCCGTATCCCGGTTCCCGTCCCTGTGCTAAGGCGTGATGCCGCCGAGTGCGGTGCTGCCGTTGCGCTGCAGGCGGGACAGTCGATCGAGCCGGGTGAACTCGGCCCGCGCCTTCTCCGCCTCCGCGTCGCGACCCGCCCGCGCGTACGCCTTGGCGAGAGTGAAGTGGACCATCGGGCTCTTCGGTTCGAGCGTGCGACTCTGCTCCAGCGAGGTGATGGCAGCCTCGACCTGGCCCTGTTCCAGTTGCACCTGGCCCATGAGGCGATGCGTCACGAAATCGGTCGGTGCGAGAGTCACGGCACGTTCGGCGTGCGGCCGCGCTGCGGCGTGGTCGCCACGTTTCAGGTACTCGTACGCCATCTGGATGTGTGAAGCGGCATGGCCCGGCTGGATCGCCAGTTCACGCTCGAATTCCTTCAAGGCGCGGTCGGCATCGTCGGCGAGCAGGAAGACGCCGAAGGCGTAGTGCGCGTTGGGCACGTCCGGGTACCGGAGGATCAGTTCCTCGAACGACGTCCTCGCCGCCGGAACCAGACGCATCGCCATGAAGTAGCTGGCGCGCCCCGCCATCATCACCATCTCGCGCTTCTCGGCGGGCAGCTCGGTCGACAGCAGGGGCATCCGCAAGGCGGCGATGCCGAGCGCCTCGATGATCTGCGGCGCGTCATTGCCTTCGAGGGCGAACTCGGCCAGCGTGTTCAGCGCCAGTTCGAACTGCGACAGACGCGTCAGCACCATGCCCGCGTGAAACCGCACCGCAGGACCGATCTCGGGGTGCGCCCCGATACCCTGGGCGCGAGCCGTGGTGAGGTCCGCCAGCGCTTCCGGATACTGACCAAGCTTGAACGTGCAGATGCCTCTGAACGCCAGTGCCTGCACGTTGGTCTTGTCGAGTCGTACCAGTCGATCGAACGTGGCACGCGCGTCGGACCATCGCTGCAGCTCGTACAACGACGTGCCGAGGTAGAAAAGCGTCTCGCGGCTGCGCGGCGTCGCGGCGAGCACCTGTCGGTACAAGGCCACCGCCTGCTCCAGTTCACCCGCTTCACGCGCGGCGTTGGCCTTCGCCATCAGCGGCGACCTGGCGGATGCTGGCGTCTTCGGTGCGACGCTGCCGTCCGTGCGCGTCGGACTGGTGGCCTTCGGACGAGCCACGGGCTGTGCCGATGCGACCGCTGTCGTCATCATGCACACGACGAGGAGTGACAGGCACGCGCGCGTCATTGCGGTGGCGCTCCCGGCGTGGGCGGCGACGCACCGGCCGCCGCGGCCTCGGCCGCTCTTGCCCCTGGCTGCTTGGCCTGCGCCTCGGCGTTGAGCTTCTCGATCACGGCCCGCATCCGGTCCCCGTCGTCGCGCCGTTGCAGGCGGTAATAGACGGTGGCCAGCAGCACGTACGCCTCGGTGAACGTCGGCGCGTCGGCAACGATCGTCTCGAGCACGGCGCGAGCCTGATCGGTGTCGCCGCGGGACACGTGCAACCCGGCCAGCGAGAATCGCGCCGTCGGGTCGTCGGGCCGCATCCGCAACGCCCGCCTGATGTGCGGCTCCGCCTCGTCGAAGCGCTGTTCACGCTTCTTGAGGTCGCCGATCTCGAGGTTGGCCTGGAAGTCGTTCGGGTTGTTGGCGAGTTCGGTGACGAACGCCTTCGCCGCGCCGGCCTGATCCCCCGTCCGCAGCAATGCGCGCCCCATCAGGCTGTGAACGAGCGGCAACTTCGGGTTCAGCGTGGCTGCCTTGTGCAGTTCCTCGAGCGCCGCCGGATTGTCCGTCCGCCGCAGGTGTACGGTCGCCATCAACAGGTGCGCCTCTGCCGACTCGCCCTTCCCCATGATTCGATCGATCAGCCGCTGCCCTTGATCGATGCGGTCGGTCTCGATCAGCGCGCTGCCGACGATGTAGGCGTAGGCGGGGCTGTCACCGTAGCTGTCTTCCCAGAGGGCGAGCGTGTCGATGGTGTCCTGGAAGCGGCCCATCTGCAGCAGGCAGTCACCGCGCAGCAGGCGGGCATTGAGATGGTCACGCTGCAGGGCGAGCACGGCATCGAACGTCTGAGCGGCGAGCGGAATCTGCGCGGACTTGTAAAAGGCCAGCCCGAGGTTGAACTGGAACGCCACGTTCTTGGGGTCGACCCCGACCGCTGTACGGTACTCCTTGATCGCCTCGTCGTAGCGTCCGAGCTTGACGTACGCGGCGCCGAGATTCGAGTGCGCGCCCGGGTTGTCCGGATTGAGGTTCAGCGAGGCCTGATAGGCCGCAATGGCTCCGAGCACGTCGCCCGCCTGGTGCAGTTCGAGCGCCTGCTGGAACAGTGACTCGGCGGTCGGGCGGGGCGGGCTCGCAGGCCGTGACTGCGCATGGGCGGTCGACGCAAGAAACAGGCACGCTGCCGCGATGGCGGCGTGCAGGGACTGACGGAAGAGCACGATGGGATCAGTCTAGAACGGGACGCGCGAAACAGCACGGGGGCCGGTGAACCGGGATACGGGAACCGCGTGAATCATCACTACTCGTCGGCGTCGAGCTTCAGCTCGACGCTGACCGTCGACAGCCCGCGCGGCACCGACCGGTCGGTCGGCTACGCCCTGCTGTTCTCCCAAAGATCGGGGCGCCTCTCTGAGGCGCCGTCTGAGCTTTTCACCACGGCTGGTAGGGGCCAGTATGAAGTGGCTGGCCAGTCAAGGGCAGATCCGTCCTGCCGCGGTGCGTGCGCGCCGCGTCGCAGGATGTCGTTCGTGCCACGCCCGTACGGATCGCGCTGCTCCGTTCGAGTATGCGCGCTCAGCGGCGCTCTAGGTT
>DATJTM010000309.1:0-6740 GCA_035503395.1 Luteitalea sp. | reverse complement strand
GTCTTCGGGCAGTTCCTGCCACAACTGGCGACGGATCGCATAGATCGCCCCGTCGCCGCCGACGCTGGAGCCCACCGCGGTCTCGAGTTGCTTGAGTTGAATCTCATAGGTCCAGTACGCACCCTCGCCCTCCTCGGCGGCCGCAAGTCCTGCTGGCCCGTAGCGGGCTTCGCCGGTGACGCAGCCGACCTCCGGGTCCGCGAAGTTGCGCACCAGTTTGCGCAGCGCGTCCGGCTGGTACATGGCGTTGGCATCCGAGAAGACGACGATATCGCCGGCGACGTGTGGCACGACGGCATTGAGTCCGGCCGTCTTGCCGCGCCGCTGGGTCTGCTGGCGCAGGTCGACACCTCGCGCGGCGTAACCCCGGACGACATCGTCGGTGCCGTCATCGGACGCATCGGAGACGACGACGATGTGCAGCCGGTCCTTCGGATAGTCGAGCGCCAGGGCGTTCTCGAGCTTCGCGGCGATGACGTCGACCTCGTTGAAGGCCGAAATGATCAGCGAGACCGGCGGTTCGATGTCCGCCTTCGCCACCCGCCGCGCCCCACGAACGGCGACGATCGCCCGCAGCAGCCAGGGGTAGCCCACGAAGACGTACGCCAGCAGGGCCGTGCTCGCCAGGGCGAGCGCCATCCAGGCATTCACGACGCCATCGGCGATTGGGAGCCCGTTCATCACCGAATCGAGTGCCGATCGGCGGCGGCGTGAATGGCGTCGACCAGATTGGTGGGGATGTTGTGCGGCGCATGGAAGCCGCGCAGGTAGACGTCCTCGAGCGCGGTGGTGTCGATGCCTGTCACTTCACTCTCGAGTGCCGCCCGGGTTGGTCCCTCGGCGAAGCGCACGTCGGCGTGCCGGCGGAGGAGCAGTGCCAGCGCCAGCCGCGACTCGTCTTTCGTGCCGACACACTCCCACGGCTTGACGCCCTCCTGGACCAGCGCGAGCCAGTGTCGGCGGATCCCCGGATGCGCGAGGATGTCGGTGCCGAAGATGCCGTTGAGTGCGTCGCGCGTCACGAACGGCCCGAGCGCCAAGGCGATGAACGCGCACTTGGCACAGGTGCCACACCAGACGCTGTCGGTGCCTTGACGATTGCAGCTGACGAACGCGTGGAAATATTCCGGATGCTGGCTGACGATCTGCGCCAGGCGGATCTCGTAGAACGGCCGCAGGACACTGAAGACGTGCATGGGCAGCCCGAGGGCGTCGACGACATGCGTCTGGAAGGCGCTCTCGAAGGCGTGCGTCTTCGAGAACTGGTGATTCACTTCCAGCCCGTTCAGCACCACGTTGCCGTCGTCGGCGGACCGCTCGTTGCCGACGACCACATAGCGCAGGCCGCGGCAGGCCGCGACCAGCGTCCCGAGCACGAGGTAGACGGCAACGAACGGCACATGACGACGGTCGTACCGGCCCGCCGCCTTGAGGGCAGGATCTCGATGCCAGCGCACCTCGTTGCTCACCGACACGCCCGACGCGTCGATCAAGGCGCGATGCGCGCGCGTCGGGTTGCCGCTCAGCCATTCGAACGGCAGACCGGCCTCGCGAATCAGCTCCGAGGCGACGATGGTGTCCTTCCCGCCCCCATTGAGTACCAGCGCGGCCTCGCGTAACGCCGGCACGTTCGGCGCCGATTGCGGCGAGGCGAGCGGTGCATCGACACGAATCGGCCGGGTGGGGTCGAGACCCTGTTGGTAGCGGAACTGCCCGAGCCCGCCTTGCAGGTACCAGCTCCAGAAGGTGCTCTGGGCTGTCGTCAAACTGCCCCACGTGACGTCGACCCTGGCGAAATCGGTCAGGACGAAGAGGTGCGGCGCCATCGCCAGCGAGAGCGCGAGCAGGAGGCCGTCGCGCAACTCGGGACTCAGGTGGTCGATGCTGATGCCCTCACTCAGCGTCACCCGGTGAGTGAACTCGAGGCCGCGCCCCCGATAGTTGAGGCTGATCTGCGAACCGTCGAGCCCCGGCGCCAGGATGCTCAGGGTGGCCGACCGCGGCAAGGGATCGACGACCAGATTGCGGGCCGCCTTCAAGGCGCGACTGATCGGATCGGGCAGATGGCTCGCGTAGCTCGCGAGGCGTTGAGTCACCATGGTCGAAGGTTGGCTCGGCGACGGGCGGTCGACTCACACCACTGCTGGAAGTCACCTCGCCACAGGCCGCTTTGCTGCGGCAGCTGGATCACGTTGAAGTTGTATCGGGAATTGCCTTCGATCAGGCAGGGACCCTCGGCGGTGATCGCCACGTCCCAGCCCACGGTCGGCAATCGCGACAGGGCGCTCGCAGCGCGCTCGACCAGCGTCAGGACCGCGCCCCACTGCGGCAGCACCACCCCTTCGATGGCGGCGCCCGTGACCGGATGCGACGAGTGCCACGTCCCGTCTCGTTCGACCGCTGGCCCCAGCGTCCCATCCTGGATGTCGACCGCCGCCGCGAGGTTCCCGGCCGAGAAGTTGTCGACGCCGGTGTCGTGCCGCGGAATGCGCATCGAGGCGCGGAGGACCCGCGCCGACGGCGCTTCGTGCCGGTACGTCACGATCCGTATGGTTGGCAGCGTCTGGCCGGCGAGGGGCCGCAGCGCTGGATGCGGCATCACTCGCTCCTGCACCACGTACCGCGACACACGCGAGGTCATCAGTGCCTCGAACAGCGCATCGGCTGACAGACGCCGGTCACCCAGGTCGACGCCGTCGTCGTCAATCGCCCGAATCACGTAGACGTGGCGGCCCTGCCGGCCTTCTTCGTCCTTCAGCACCAGCCCGTGGTCGTCGAACTGCCGCAGATGCGTCAGCAACGAGCGCGCATCTCCCGCGGCAATCCCGGAGGCGAATGCGCGCCGCTCCGTGTCGAGCACGTCGTGCACGGCCGGCGTCGGGATCTTGAACTGACGAAGGAGTGTCGCGAACGCGGTCTTGTCGTCGACCAGATAGTGATACCGCCGCGGGTTGATTCGATCGACGAGCCCGTACCACCGAGCCGTGCTGAGGACCGCCAGCTTCTCGGCGAGCGGAATCCGGGGATCGTACAGGCGGTACATGTAGTACTCACGTCGGCGGGTGCCGATCCGTGCCCAGTAATAGAGCATCCCGAGCGCCTGCCCGAGCAGGCTGCCGCCCCCGTGGTTCTGGGCCGCACGGGCCTGCCGACGCCAGGCCGTCCACCCCGCGTCACCGACGGTCGGTGCGCTGCTGCCGATGGTGGTGCTCATTGCCCGCGTTTGAGCACGACCGTCTGGACGGTCTTGAAGAGGATGAACAGGTCCAGCCCGATCGACAGATTCTTGATGTAGAAGAGGTCGTACTGCAGCTTCTCCATCGAGTCGTCGACGGAGGCGCCATAGGCGTAGCACACCTGCGCCCAACCGGTGAGGCCCGGCTTGACTGCGTGGCGCTGCCCGTAGAACGGGATTTCCCGCGTCAACATCTCGACGAACTCGGGTCGTTCCGGTCTGGGGCCGACCAGGCTCATCTCGCCGCGAAGCACGTTCCACAACTGCGGCAGTTCGTCGAGCCGCACCTTGCGCAGGAAGGCGCCCACCGGCGTCACGCGGGAGTCGTTGCGACTGGCCCACACCGCACCGGTACCCGCCTCCGCATTGACACGCATCGATCGGAACTTGTGTACCGTGAACGTACGGCCATGCTGTCCCACTCGCTTCTGGTGGTACATGGCCGGACCTGAAGAAGACAGCCGCACGGCGATCGCCACCAGGAGCATGACCGGCGCCGCGAGGCAGAGCAGCACCAACGCCGCGAGGATGTCGGCCACGCGCTTGGTCGTCGTGAGCGCCCGTGACTTGCGGAACCCTTCCGAGAAGATCAGCCAGCTCGGTCGGAGGTTCTCGACGGCAATCTTGCCCGTGTACTCCTCGTACACCGAGGCGAGGTGGTCGAAGACGACGCCGTCGAGTTTCATCTCGAGCAGCTTGCCCATCGGCAGTTTTCCCCGGGCATCGGCCAGGCTGACCACCACCCGTTCGACGTTGTTCTCGCGGACGATACGCGGGATGTCGTCCACCGTACCGATGATGTCCACGGTGGCATCGGCATGCGGCCCGTCGGGGTCGACGAAGCCCACGATCTCGGCTCCCAGTTCCTGCCGGCGGCTGCGAAGCTCTTCCGCCAGGCTGACGGCCGCGGCACCGGTGCCCACCACCAGCAGACGTTCGGTCGGACCGACCCGCCCGACCGTGTACTCGAAGGCGAAGCGCCACCCCGCGACCAGCGTGACCACCACGAATGCGGCGATCAGGAAGACGCCCCGACCGATGACGAGCGCCGGGAACCAGAAGTACAGGGCGGCCAGGATCATCGACGACGCACCCAGGGCCTGCAGGATGCGGACGAACAATTCACGCCGGTCGGCGACGACGCGGAGGTCGTACAACTCGGCATAGTAGAGACAGACCTGACACACGCCCGCCACCAGGAGGGCCTTCCAGACGTAGGTACTGATCTCCTCACCCGCGAGCACGTCCTGTCCGAGACGCGCGATCGTGGCGGCGAGCAGCGCGCCGACCAGCAGTGCCGTCTCGAACGAGATCAGCACGGCACTGCGCCACGTCACACGCTGGAGCACATTAGCCATCGAGGATCACGCCTGGCGCGTCGCCGGGTACGTCGACTCGTAGTAGCCGGCGTAGTCGTGCAAGTCCGTGTGGCCATCGCGCGCCCGGTTGAGGATCACGCCGCCGATCCGATGGCGGCCGATGGCGTCGGTGGCACGCTTCACCAGTTCGTATGGCGTGGACTCGGCTCGCAGCACCAGGAAGGTGACGTCGACCATCGCCGCCAGCAGATTGGCGTCCGTCATCAGCGCGACGGGGGGCGTGTCGATCAGGACGAAGTCGAAGGCGTCCTTGGCCTCGACGAGCAGATGCCGCATCCGATCGGAGGTGAGTCCCCCCATCGGATCGCTGTCCGGCCGGCCGGCCGTCAGGAGCGTCAGGCGCGGTGTCACCTGGACGAGCGGTGGCGTGATCGTCGGATCGCGCAGCAGGTCGCCCAGGCCGGTCACGGCCACGGTGTTGAAGACCTGCGCCAGCGATGGCCGACGAAGGTCCGCGTCAATCAGCAGCACACGCCGCGCGTATGAACCGCTCAACGTCAAGGCGAGGTTGACGGCCGACAACGTCTTGCCCTCGCCGGCCACGGCACTCGTGATCATGACGATCTTGGTGTCGCGCTCCATCTGCATGTGGTGCAGGAGGGCGCCGAGCCGGCGGTACTCTTCCACCACCGTCAATGGCAACGCCCCGCCGACGACCCGTTCTGCCATCGCCGGTGGCATGACGTCGGCGGTGACATCGGCCGAACCGCCAGCGCGTCGAATGAGCGGCTCACCCGGCGTGGGAGCAGCCGTGGGCTCGGCGGGGTAGTCGGCCGGCGCCGGACCGGTCTCCGCCGGCCCCGCCGACGGAGGCGCGGTGGCGGGGACCTCGGTCGGCCCTTCGATGTCCCACGGGTTGCCCGCCTCGGTGTCGACCTTGCCGGGGTGGAGGGTCAGGGCTGTCTTCGACAGCGCCTGGTCGATGCGGCTCATGCGCGTTCCTTCGGTCGGAAAAGACGGGCGGGCCAGCGGAGGAGTCGGCTGAACCAGGTTCGGTCGTCGGATGCCCCGAAACTCACCGTGCTGCCCGGAGTAATCGGAATGACCCGAGCGCCCGCCAATACCCCGCCGGCGGCTGCTGCCGCCGCCGATCCCTCGGTCGCGCGCGGCAGTGGTGCGTGGCTGCCAACTGGCGCCGCCGCACGAGGGGGCACCGACTCGCCGAGCCGTCCCGCGTGCCAGCCGGTCGGCTCCGCCCCCGCCGGGGTTGGCGCTCCGACTTGTGGCGTCGCGGCGTCGGGTGCCGGCAACACCGGCAAGTCGAAGTCCAGGCAGACCTCACGCACGATGCTCTGCGTCACCGGCTTGACCTCGGCTGCCATGGCGCCGACGAGCGCGTTGTCGCAGATGACGTTGATGAGACGGGGGATACCACCCGACCCCCGGTGCACGCCTTCGATCGCCTCCCTGGTGAACAGCTGCAGGCTGTCACCACCGGCCAGCTGGATGCGCTTGGCGACATACGCGGCGGTCTCACGAACGTTGAGCGGCTCGAGCGAGCAGCGCAGCGCGACCCGCTGCTTGAGCTGACGCAGGCTCGGGTCGTTCAGGCGGTCCGCCAGTTCCGGCTGGCCGAGCAGGACCAGGGGGAGCAGCTTGGTATCGTGCGTCTCGATGTTGGCCAGCAGGCGCACCTCTTCGAGCAACTCGGTCGGCAGGCTGTGCGCTTCGTCGATCACCAGCGCGGTGAGCAGCCCCTTCGCGTGCCGCTGCCGCAGCAGCTGCTCGAACTCGCCGAGCATGACCGTCTTGGACGCGGCCGCCCGCTCGCTGAGACCGAAGGACTCTGCCAGGAACTGGAGGAACTCGCCGCGCTCCATGGTGGGATTGCGCAGCGTCGCCACCAGGTGCCCTTGCTCGCACCACTGCGCCAACGCCACCGTCAGCAGCGTCGTCTTGCCGGTCCCGGCCTCGCCGGTCACCACCGTCAGGCCCTTGCGGCTGTTCAGGCCGTACGCGAGATTGCTCAGCGCCTCACGATAGGCGGCCGTCAGGAACAGATAGCGTGGATTGGGCGTCAGGTCGAATGGACGTTCCGTGAGCCCGAAGAACTGCTCGTACATCGTCTAGAGTCCGAACTTCCAGTAGAGGAACAAACCAGAGACGACGGCGACTGCCACCCCGCT
>DATJTM010000308.1:0-2663 GCA_035503395.1 Luteitalea sp. | reverse complement strand
GGGGTTCTGGTCGAAGACGTTGTAGACGACCTGCACCGCATCGACCTTGCCGGTCTCGAGCGCCTGCAGCACGTTGGCCGGCTGCCACCGGTTGACGCTGATGCCGAAGCCCTCGATCTTCCCTTGCTTCTTCAGATCTTCGGCGGCGCGCTGCCAGCCCTCGTCAGCGGCCCAGGCGTCGTCCCACACGTGCAGCTGCTGGAGGTCGAGGCGCTCGACGCCCAGGTTCTGCAGGCTCTTCTCGGTCATCTCGACGATGTAGTCGTAGGGAAAGACGTCGGCAATCGGCGTGTCGGCGGTGCCGGGCCACTTGCGGTTCTTCGGCGGCACCTTCGTCGCGACGTAAAGCTTGCGGCTCTCGTGCGCGCGCAGGGTCTGCGCCAGCAGCTGCTCGCTGTGGCCATCGCCGTACGCCCACGCGGTATCGAAGAAGTTGACCCCGTTGGCGATCGACTGGTCCAGCGACGCCAGCGACTGCGCATCGTCGCTGCCGGTCCAGCCGCCCATGCCCCACATCCCGTAACCGACCTCGGAGACCTGCCAGCCGAGCCGCCCGAACCGTCGCGTCTGCATGGAGCGATGGTAGATCAAGCCGGCCTTGGGCCTTGGGCCGTCGGCCTTCGGAAAGGCAGGGCCGAGACGAGTGAGATAGGGACCGCCGTCCCTACCGGCTCAAACAGCAAGGGCGCCTCAGCCTTCGACGATGCTCAGGCCGTCCCGAGGATCGTGGGGGGCGGAGAGGCGCCCCTACCGTCACAGCAATGTTCAATGCGAATGCGCAATGTCGAGCGCCACGTTGCGGGGTTAGGGCCCGTTGTCCCAACGCGGCCCTGCACGGCGTGAACACGCGCTGTACGGAGGCCGAAGGCCCAATGACGAAGGCCGGCAGCTGCGAGGCGCCTCGTGAGAGGCGCCTCTGCCTCACCCTCGTGACATCGCGCCGAGGAACTCGCCGTTCGACTTGGTCTTGCCCATCTTGCCGAGCAGCAGTTCCATCGCTTCGGTCGGCGACAGCGGGTTGATCACCTTGCGCAGCACCCAGATGCGGTTGAGGTCTTCCTTCGGGATGAGGAGTTCCTCCTTGCGGGTCCCGCTCTTGGTGATGTCGATGGCGGGGAACACACGACGGTCGGCGAGCTTGCGATCGAGGTGGATCTCCATGTTGCCGGTGCCCTTGAACTCCTCGAAGATCACTTCGTCCATGCGCGAGCCGGTGTCGATGAGCGCGGTCGCGATGATCGTCAGCGAGCCACCCTCCTCGATGTTGCGGGCCGCACCGAAGAAGCGCTTCGGGCGCTGCAGCGCGTTGGAGTCCACACCGCCCGACAGCACCTTGCCCGACGGCGGCACCACGGTGTTGTAGGCGCGGGCGAGGCGCGTGATCGAGTCGAGCAGGATGACCACGTCCTTCTTGTGCTCGACCAGGCGCTTGGCCTTCTCGATCACCATCTCGGCCACTTGCACGTGGCGCTGGGCCGGCTCGTCGAAGGTCGACGAGATGACTGCGCCGCGCACCGAGCGCTGCAAGTCGGTGACTTCTTCCGGCCGCTCGTCGATGAGCAGGACGATGAGGTACACCTCGGCGTGGTTGGCGGTGATGCTGTTGGCGATGTTCTGCAGCAGCATCGTCTTGCCGGTGCGGGGCGGCGCGACGATCAGGCCGCGCTGGCCCTTGCCGATCGGCGTCATCAGGTCGAGCACGCGGGCCGACAGGTTGTCGCCGTTGGTCTCGAGCGTGATGCGCTCCTGCGGGTAGAGCGGCGTCAGGTTCTCGAAGAAGATCTTCTCGCGCGTCCTCTCGGGCGGCTCGAAGTTGACCGCCTCGACCTTGATCAGCGCGAAGTACCGCTCGCCCTCCTTGGGCGGACGGATCTGGCCGCTCACCGTGTCGCCGGTGTGCAGGTCGAACTTGCGGATCTGCGACGGCGAGACGTAGACGTCGTCGGGACCGGCCAGGTAGTTGTAGTCAGGGGCGCGGAGGAAGCCGAAGCCGTCCGGCAGCACCTCGAGGACACCCTCGGAGAACAGCATCCCGCTCTTCTCGGCGCGGCCACGGAGGATCTCGAAGATCATCTCCTGCTTGCGCAGGCCGGTGGCGCCGGGAATGTCCAGGTCCTTGGCGACCTGGGTGAGCTGCTGCATGCTCATTTCCTTCAGCGTCGACAGGTTGAGCACTTCTTCCGGCCGCCCGTTCGAGCGCGGCTCGGGCGCGTCGCCCTCGTCCTGCATCGGCAGCTGGCGTCCCTGCGGGTGCCGGTTCTCGTGGCGTCCGCGGCCGTCGTGCTGGCCACGGCCGTCGTTGCCGCCGCGACCCTGCTGACGTCCGCCCTGCTGGCGATTGCCGTCACGCTGACGCCCTTCCTGGCGTCCGCCGTCCTGCCGGCCTTCGCGACCGTCGCGGCGCTCCTGATGCTGGCGCTGTGGCGGTGACGGAGGGGCGGGCGGGGCGGAGGCCGCTGCGGCGGGAGCCGCGGCGGGGACGTCGGCGGCAGGTGCGTCGGCCGTCGGCGCGTCCTGGGCCGGTGCGGTGTCGGCCGGCGCGGGCGCCGTCACGACTGCCGCGTCAGCAGGCTGACGATTCGGGTCCACAGGTTTTCCAGTCCTTCGCCGGTGTGAGCCGACACTGGCGTCACCGGAGCGTTCAGCGATGTTTCCCATGCGCG
>DATJTM010000307.1:0-2733 GCA_035503395.1 Luteitalea sp. | reverse complement strand
GCCCGAGCATGAGCGTCCACGGAAAACCGGCCGCGACCTCGCGGTTGGTGATGTCCTGGACGTTGTACAGGTCGATGGCCACCGTCGGCGCCTGCAGCAGGCACGTCACCGCCAGCATCGACACGCCGGCGACGCTCCATCGTCGGGCTCGCTGGTGCACGATGCGCCACCAGGTCCAGCCAAGGGCGCCGGCGCAGGTGATGAAGATCAGGTGGCCGGCGCGCCAGCCGACGTACACATCCTGGTGGTCGCGCACGTCGACGAAGAAATAGAAGAAGACGCAGACGACGAACGCAACGCCCGGCAGAAGGACACGCGCGTGGCCGCGTCGGGCACGAGCCCACAGCCACACACCGACCGCCAATGTCAGGAGCAGGATGCCCATGCTGACCGCCGGCCCCGACAGCGGGTGTCGCACCGCGAGCGGGTTCGGCATCACGTCGATCAGCTGCCCGCCGCCGGTCACGTCTTCGAGGCGACGACTGAGCCAGACCGCGGCGAGGACAGGGATGGCACCGGCGATGGCCTGAAGCGCGCCCACCTTCCAGGCGCGGGCACCGACAATTGCCAGTAACGCGACCGCGGCAATCATCACTGCCGCCATCAGCGCCGAGAACGTGCTGACGAGGACGCCCAGACCCAGCAGCGCGCCGGCCAGGCCGGCGGCACGCACCTGCGGGTGCGGTGCCTGCTGCACCATCACCAGCAACGCGCCGCAGGCGAGCGCGTACCCGATCTGATGCTGCGGCTGGTACAACAGCACACGGTGCAGTCCGTCGATCGGCAATGCGCCGAAGAACCAGCGGCTCACTGCATCGATGTTGAGATACCGCACGAGCGAGAGCGGACGGTCCTGGCGCCAGAGGTCGAACAGCGCGTAGAGGCCTTCCGGGCTCGTGAACAGCACCGCCACGACGACGCCGAGAACCGTCGGCGCCACGGCGCGCGTGAGTTGCTTACCGAGGGCATAGAGAAATCCGACGAACGTCACGCCGGCGAGCGTCGCGTCAGCGAGCAGTAACGCATCCAGCCTGACGTCGCGCCCCAGCACCCGGTGCTCGAGGGCCGGATAGAGATGCGCGAGCCAGTAGTAGTGCAGCGGCATGTCGAGGTGAAACGGGTTCTCGGGCAAGACGTCGCCCTTGCTCACCTCCGACACCACGGCCATCGCCCACACGAAGTCGGCCGTGAAATAGGCGCGATACGCGCGTCCTTCCGGCAGGTCCTCCCCCACCAGCGAATACGGACGCGCGACGATCGCCGGCACCAGCAACGCCAGCAGCGCCATTGCGGTGACGTCGCGACGTCCGAAGCGCGGCACGTCGATACGCGCACCGAGCGACGGCGTCCAGACCGCAACCGCCGTCGCGATCACGGGCGCCGCGATCAGCCACCATCCTGAACGGCCACCGGCCATCCACACGGCGAGCAGGACGAGGCTGCTCAGGGCGTAACCGACGCTCGGCCCCAGCAGCAACGCCATGCCCCACCGCCCTTGTCTCGCCCGATAGGCTCGCGCGAGGGCGACAATTCCTGGCGAGACCCACCAGATGCCCAGGCCCGTGAGCCAGAGGGCCTGGGAGAGACCCACGCACAGCCAGACCGTCACCAGGATGGCGGTCGCCGACAGCGCGGCGGCCAGCCACGGCGCCACTTCCTCCAGGCGGCGCCACGAGGCGCTTGCTCCGTGGACCGGCACGAGACGCTCGCCCGGTGTGCCCTGCGGCAGCCTCAACGCCTGCAGTGCCACACGGCGGCCGAACCTGGACGGATCTTCACGAGACGGCATGGGTCGACGAACCGGTCCGCGCTCACGCGCCTCGATGGGCGTCACGCGAGCGAGGAGGGCGGCGGCGGTGAGCGGAAATTAACCTCGATTTAAATCGCATTGGCAAGCGATTTATCGAATGGTTAATCTGCGGGCGCGTTGCCAGACCGCGGGGTCGGGACGCCTGGTCTCGCGATACTCGGTGTGGCCGTGTCGAACCGTGGGAGGCGCGACGCCCCTGCTATGATTCCCGGCCGTGGCCGAGGACACGTTCTACAAATCGTTCTCCGAGAAGCAGCTCACCGGCTTCGGCACAGCTCGCCGGAGTCGTATCGAACGCACCAGGCTCGGCTTGCTCCACACCGCCATCCAGCCGCCTGGGCGGTTCGTGGAGGTCGGCCCGGGGCGTGGCACGCTCGGCGAACTGGCCGTCGCGGCTGGCTGGGACTACACCGCCATCGAAGCGAGCGACCTGCTGATCGACGTCCTGACGACGAAGGGCTTCAAGGTCGTGAAGGCCTTCACCCCGCCGATCCCGGGCGACGATGCCTCGCTCGACGTGGTGTATGCCGACCAGGTGATGGAGCACATGCCCGGCATCGACGCCGCGCGCGCCTTCACGGCCGACGCCCTCCGACTGCTGAAGCCGGGCGGCGTGTTCTTCGTGGTGGTGCCCGACTACCTGAAGGAGCGGACGTTCTTCTGGGACGTCGACTACACCCACAACTTCGTCACCACCGAACGGCGGATGAAGCAGCTGTTCAACGACGGCGGCTTCGTCGTCGAGCGGGTGGTCCGCAGCATCGGCGTCGCCACCGGCCTCAGGCGCGATGCGCTGGCGGCCGCCGCGGCCTTCACCAACATCCCTGGCATCAACACGGTGTCGCGCTGGACGCGCACCGAGGATCTGCTGTTCAAGATCCGCAAGAACCTGTTCGAGACACTCACGTTCGTGGCTCGCAAAC
>DATJTM010000306.1:0-5716 GCA_035503395.1 Luteitalea sp. | reverse complement strand
GGGTAGTGCGAGGTCCACGACGACGACGTCGGGAGGCTGTTGCAAGATGAGCTGCAGGGCGTCGTCGCCGCGCGCTACCTCTCGGACGTCCCACCCGTGCGCCGCGAGGAAAGCGGCATACAGCAGGAGGGCGAGGAGGACGCGGCTTTGAACGACGCTGGTGCGGCATCCTTCAAGGACGGCTTCGACATTGCGGACGGGTAGCTGTGGGGGCATGTGCCCCTCCTTCGGCGGCCGTTAGCGAACGACCGAGGAACCTGCGTTGCCGACAATGCGGCCGGGCTCCCCTCCGACTCGGAGAAGCGAGGCAAGCGTGAGTGGTGCTCTACCGATAGAGTACGACGATTCTCACTGCTGAGCGCTGTGTTCCCGATATCAGGATGTTTCCGCGCATGGGTTAGGGTCCACCCACTATATTCGCGCGGGTCTCTCCCAATGGCCGCGTTCACGTCTGCTCCGTAAGCTGGTACAAACGTCAGATGTTCAGCCGACGGGAGGCAGAGATGGATCCGTCACGCGAGCAGGTGGTAGCTGTGTTCGAGCCGATGCTCGACCAAGGGCAGATGGTCCGCATGGCCATCGCGCTCAGAAGGCGACAGCTGCGTCCGTCGAACTGCTGCTTGGACCTTGGAACACCATCGCAGGTGGCCGCCCAGCTCAACGAGGTCGGGGCGACGTTGGTCGTATGGGACGTCTCGCCCGCCACGCCCTACGCATGCAGTGTGCTGGAGACCTTGCTGCAGACCCGGACAGTCACTGCGCGCAACGTCGTGGTTACGACCACCGATGTCGCACGCCTCGTCGGGTACCTCGGCGCCGCCGCTGGAGGGCTGCGGATCTTTCAGAAGCCCTACGACATCGCCGACCTCGTGCTCGAACTCGAGCGCCTCGGGAAAATGGGGCAGCGAGCGACGAGCGCGGCCTAGCGCCACTGCTATTCGTCAATGGACGGTCCCGCGCTCGGCCGCGCGATCGAGTCGCCCAGCGCCCATCACTGCCGGTCGTACACCACGACGCTGGTCAGCACGCGCCGTGTCTCTGGGGCGACGGAGATGATGGTGAGGGCGCGGTCGTCCGAGGAACGAACGGCGCGATACCCGAACACCGGGCGACCTCGCAGCGTGAAGGTGGCGTCCACAATGGACTCACTCGGCGCGCGCAATGCTACGGCGTCCACATCAGGGAGACCCGTCACGCGGTGCGGCTTGCCGTCATACGCGGCCCTGAACGTCGCAGTGAACGAGCGACCGTCGGTTCTGACGGACCGCATGACGCAGTCGATCCCGCCTGACGCGGCCTTACATTCGAGACGTTCGTCAGTCCGTTGCTCCGCGCCGGTGCCGTAGTGGCTGCGAGCGGCATTCAACCGCCACGAGCCGTGTAACGCATCCGCGGCCGCAGCGGTCGGCCTCGCGGCGCATAGCGCCCCAATCAAGAGGATCGCTCTCACGCGCCTCACGGAGCGACGCGTGCCGGCGCGCATCTCAGGGTCCTCAACCACGCGTCCCGGCCGTCCTATGGCTCGCGCGGTGGTTGGACCGGCATCATGACGCCCGCGGCCTGTCCGTGCACCATGATGACGACTGGCTTCGTCTTTCCGCTGGTGCGCAGACGAGTAGTTCCAGCGGCGGCGGTGCTGCGCAGAAGCGTGACGTAGTTGCCGTTGAGGATGACGCCGCTCGGCGTGACGAACGTGTTCGGACCTGCGCCGCTTCGCAGGTCGCCCAGGGCGCAGTCAGCGTCATGAGGCGACGCGAGTAGCCGCACGACCGCGGCCGCACTTTCCGGCGGCATCAGTGTTGGCAGTGAAGTCGGCTTCACGACCTCGGCGTCGATCGAGATGCCTCCGTCCGTCACGAACCTTCGCCCGTCGGGCATCGGGATCGTTCGCCACCATGTGGGCGGCGCGACGACCTCAGGACCTGAGATGGGCGGTTTGGCGCCACCTTGGTCGGCGAAGAGACGCGGTGCTAGAACCGCGATGCAAAGCGCGATAGCGATGCAGCCGATGAAAGAAGCGCGGGGCACGTCTATAGGATGCACCGAGCGCACCGTAAGAAGGTACGGCCGTTGGTTGCTCTCGGTAGCGCCCGCCGGAGTGAGCCGATTCCAAGCTGCCTACGAGACGGTGGTCCCGTGCCCAGTGAGAGCCTCCTCGGACCGTCGGAGCGTCCCCAGCGAACGTCAGGGCGCCGTAGCGTCGATTCGCTTGGCGATCTCATCCGAGATGTCGAGGGCGGGCTCTCGCCACACGAGTCCACTTTCCCCAACGGAGAAGACGGCCCATAGCTTCCGCTCTTGCGCCACGGCGCCGATGGCGGGAAAAGCCTTCTGCAGAAAGGCCTGCTCCAACTCCCGCTGCACCTGCGCGACCTCTGCCTGCGCGTCTTGGGTCAATCGCTGAAGATCGACCTGTCCGCGCTCGAATTGCTTCCGAAGCTGTCCGCGAGCCGAGTCGTTCAGGATGTCCTCCGACTGGGACAGTTTGGCTTCCAGCGCAGCCACCTCTTTGCCCTTGTTCTCAACCTCCGTCGCCTTCCGTGCTCGGACCTCTTCCACTTTGGACGCCAGCGCCTTGCCCTCCCTGGAGTTCGAGGCGACGCGACCGAAGTCGACGAATGCGACGCGGCCGTCCGCGGGGAAGGCCGGCGAATCCTTCCGCTCCACAGAGGCGGTGACCGATGGCTGCGCCGCCGCGAGCGTAGCCACGGCGGTGATCGAGAGGGCGTAGGCAAGAGCAGGCAGGTGCTGCACGTTGTCCTCCGTGAGAGGGAACAGCCGGCGATGGATTGCCGTTAGACGTCGGTCGGCCTCACGCGGTCTTACTCACACACGTCAGCCAACCGGCTCCCACCTCGATCATGGCGCGCCTGTAGGCTAGGACGCATGCGCCCACGTACCCTGCGAGTCAGTTCCTGGCGGTGCGTGGAGCTTCAACGCCGTCGTGCAGGCGTTCCGATCTGAGGTCGCGGTGCAGCCAGGCTCGCGGACTGCATCCCAGGACTATCGATCGGCGACGGTGGTGCGTCTACGTTGATGCGGAGCAAGACGTGAGTTCGAACAACCGCCGGTACTCGGCAATTTCTGGCTCGGACGCGCCGTCGGGCACCCGCAAGGTGGCCACGTAGAAATCGAGGTTGGCGTAGAGCCGACGCGTCGGGTCGCCGGGAGGCGGGGCCTGCCTGGCGAGCGCACGTGCCTGATCCATCGTGTGGAGTGCTCTGTGCTTGTCGATGAACCGCTCTCCAATCGTTCCTGTCTCCGTGCGTTATGGGCGCCGACGCGCTCCTCTCGCGCCGCGCCTCGGTTACCGCCGCACCTCGATCAGGCGCAGGGCCAACAGCGCCTGCGTCAGCGCCAACTCGATCCGGTCCGATGCGTCCGGTTCCGGCTGCTCGAGCACCAGTGCCCGCGCCTTGTCCAACGCCTAATGGATCCAGTTCTGCAGCCGCGCGAGCTCGTCGTCGGTCAGGTACGGCAAGGCTTACTCGGCCACGACCTTGGTGTACTCGGCCTTGGCGTAATTGTTCGTGTCGAGTCAAGGCTCAAATGAGGGCCTCGAAGCCCTCCGGCACCGACCAGTGTCGCGTGTATCGCCACACGAGAACGCGCTCCGAGCGGAAATCTTCAGGCCGCTTCACAGGTCAACTCAATAGACACCAGGGCGTAGAGCTCGACTTCATTCAGCGCGCAGGACGTGGGATGGATCAGCGTGTGCCGCTTTGCGCGCCGGCCACCAGATCGTCGCAAGACTGCCGAGCGTGACCACGGCGGTCACGCTGGCCAGAGTTACCGGATCGTAAGGGCGCACGCCGAGCAGGACATCGGCAACGGCCTGACCCAAGAGCAACGCCGCCACGATGCCGATTCCCACGCCGGAAAGGGTCAGCCGGATGTTGTCGCGCAGGACCAGAGCGCGCAGCCGAGCGGCGTCCGCGCCCAGCGCCGCCCGGATGGCCAGCTCGCGTTCACGAGCCACCAGCGTCGTCGTCACGACGGCCATGAGGCCGGCGGTAGCTAACGTGGCGGCGACGGTGGCGAAGGCAACGAAGACGCGGAGCAGGAAACGCCACGGCGCGCCTTCTCGATCGACCTCGGCGCGCATCGACCGGATGGTCGCGGCGACGTTGGTCGGCTCGACCTCCCGCACCGCGGCGCGCACCCCCGCTGCCACGGCTGCCTCTGCGCCCGCGAATCGCACCAGCAGGTGGGAGGCGCGATTGCTGCTCTGCGCTGTCGGCACGTACAGGTCCAGACGCACGTCGTTGAGGCCGCGGAACCGCACGTCCTCGACGACGCCGACGACCGTCTGCCACGCGTCGGTCGGCGGTGCGCCCGCGGTCGTCCGGTACGTCGGTTCGCGCAGGCGCTGGCCGATGGCGTCCTGGCCGGGCCAGAGGCGACGGGCCGCCGACGTACTGACAATCGCCACGCCGGGTGCGGCCGTCGAGTCCGCGTCAGTAAAGAGCCGTCCGCGTACCAAGCGGGTGCCCATGGTCTCGAAGTACCGCGATGTCACGGACACGAAGTTGACGTGCGGATTCAAAGCCCATGTCGATGGAACGGTCGGGTCTTGCCCGGGAAACAGCGGTTGGTTGTCCCAGCCTATCGGTCCCGTGAGCGGCCGCACCAGGGCGACCGCGGCCGAACGCACGCGGGGGACCGTTGCGACGTGCTCGACGATGCGGGCCATTACCGCATTCCAGCGGACGACGTCCTCAGTCGGTGCGCTGACCTCCAGCGTCAGGAGGTGATCGGGCTCGAAGCCGAGGACGGTGCGATCGAGCCCCTGCACGGTTCGGAGGAACAGCGTCGTGCCGAAGAGGAGTGCGACGGCGACGGCGACCTGTCCGACGACGATGGCGCGTTGCACCCACCGGCCGCGCGGGTCGGATGCGACACTGGCGCCGTGCGCCAGGACGCTCAGGGTGTCCATACGGGACACCACCAGCACCGGCCACAGTGCACACATCGCGGCGGTGACGAACGTCGCGCCGATGCCGAAGGCGAGCACTCGCGTGTCCAGCAGCATCACCGTGTCGAGCCGCGGCACGTCGGCTGGCGCCAGCGCGAGCAGCAGCCGCAGAAGTGCCCAGCCCACACCGACCGCGCCGGCGAACGCCAGTCCCGTGAGCAGGGCGCTCCCCACGGCCACCTGCCTGGCGAGCCGTAACGGCGACGCGCCCAACGCGGCTCGAATTGCCAGCGCGCGTCGATATCGTGACGCCCTCGACACTTCGAGTCCCGCAAGGTTGGCACACGCGATGAGCAGCATCAGCAGCGCGCCGCCGAGCAACGCGCGCAGCATTGGTCCGGCCGGCCCGAGCAGATAGTCGCGGATTGGCTGCAGCACGATCGCTTGCGGCGGCTCGGGCGCACCCGTGGCCGGGCGGGTGCGCGAGACCCGGGTCAACTCCTGTGCGGCTCGCGTGACGTCAACACCCGGCTTCAGGCGACCAAGCCCGTAGAAGACTCGAAGGCCGTTCAGGGTGCGCGCCGGCTCGTGGGGACCCGTGCTCGCAAAGGTCCGCAGCAGGGGTGCTGCCGGCAGGAAGACGTCGGCGCCCCGCGGGTAGTCGAATGCCGCGGGCATGATGCCGACCACCACTAGTGGCAGCGCCGGCGCGCCGGCGTTCAGGCGCACGGAGACGCTGCGGCCGACCAGGCCTGGGTCGCCGCCGAAGTGCCGAAGCCAGAACCCATGGCTGATCACCAT
>DATJTM010000305.1:0-7970 GCA_035503395.1 Luteitalea sp. | reverse complement strand
GTGGAAAGGGTCATCGGCAGGCCCCGAACGACGGGAACCCCTATGGTAAGATTTCCGCGTCGTTGGCCCAACCGAAGCGGGCTCGCGGGCACATGGGGTGCCAGCGGCGAACCCGCCGTGCCATCGAGGGAACGACGCCCGTGCTAGAAGTCAAAGCGCAGCTGCTCAAGAAATTCGAAGACGAGATCTCCGCCCTGGATCGCGAGCTCAAGACCGAGCTGCCCAAGGAGATCCAGCGTGCGCGCGAGCTCGGCGACCTCCGGGAGAACGCGGAGTATCAGGCCGCCAAGGAGCGCCAGACGTTCCTGCAGGCCCGCATCGGCATGCTGAAGAAGCGCATGGCCGACATCTCCCTCATCAATCTCGACAAGCTCCCGCACGGCAAGGTGGCGTTCGGCTCCACCGTCACCCTGAGCGAGACGGGCGGCGGCACGGTCGTCTACCAGCTGGTGATGCCCGAGGACGCCGACGCTGGCAAGGGCCTGATCTCGACGGCCTCGCCGATCGGCCGCGCGTTGCTCGGGAAGGAAGAGGGCGACGAGGTCAGCGTGCCCACCCCCAATGGCCAGCGTGACTTCGAGCTCGTCAAGCTCGTCACCATTCACGACTAGCAGCAGCGCGCCAGGCGCGCTCGCTTCTGATCAGACGGCCGCGGCGCCGGGCACCCCCTACGCGCCACGACTGCGGACCGCGCTCGTCTTCACGGGCACCGGTTCGGCCGGCGCGTACCACGCCGGTGTCATGAAGGCCCTCGCCGAAGCCGGCGTGAAGGTCGATCTCGTGGCGGGCCGTGGCATGGGTGCGGCGAGTGCGATGCTCGCGGCCCTCGACGGCGGTACGCGACTGTGGCAGCCCTCCGGTGCCTGGAGCGGCGCCCGCGCCGCCCACCTGTATGGCTGGCGACTGCCCTGGAAGCTGGTCGGCTGGGCCCTGGCGCTGTGCTTCGTCGTCCTCGCCCTGCCCATCCTGGTCCAGGTCCTGGCGGCGGTCCTGTATCCCTTCGCTTACGCACTGCACCTGACCGGACTCGATCGCGACGGCCGTCTCGCCGGCGCGTTCATCGCCACCATCGGCGCCACGTTCCATCACGCGGTGTTCGCGCAGGTCATCCCGCGTGTCGCGGTGCTCTCGTTGCTCGCGGCGGGACTCTTCCTCGTCGCCGAATACGTGCTGCGGGCCCGCAGTCATGGTCGACGCAGAGTCGAGGGCTGGCCCTGGTGGGTCGCGCTCGGCGCCCCGCTGGACGCGCAGCGCGCCTTCACGCACTTCGCGCACGCATTGTGGACGGGACCCGTGGCCGGCGCGCGGACGGGCGACCGCAGGGACCTCAGTCGTCGCTACATGGAGATGATCGCCGAGGGGCTGGGACAGCCCGGCTCGGCGGAACTGCTGGTCGTGGCGCACGACCTCGACACCCGTCGCGATCTCGTGTTCGCGGCCTTGCACGATGGCTGGCGCCGCCGGTTCTTCGGCGAGGATGCCGCCGGTGTGCGGGCCAGCGAGGTAATCGATCTGCTGGGCGCCGGGCGCGATCTCGCGATGGACGGCCTGCGTGCAGCGCTGGCCGTGCCGCTGGCCGCCGAGCCGCATGCACTGACGTTTCCGCTCGACAGCCCGTGGCGCGGCGAGACGCACCTGGTCGCCGACCGTCCGGAGGCGACGGTGCGATTGCTCGAGGAGGTGTCGGCCGCCGGCGCCGAGCAGGTCATCCTCGTGAGTGCCGCGTCGCCGCTCGCCGGGCCCCATGGCTTGTCGGCTCGACGGGCCGACCCGCGCGCCTGTCTGGGCGCCGCCATCGCCGGACACGAAAGCGCCAGCGTACGCGACGCCGCCACGGCGTTCTTCGATCGCTTCACGAGCGTGTACCACGTGCAACCGGTGCACAACCCACTCGGCCCGTTCGATCTGGCCGGCACGCACGACCCCCGCTCCGACCGTCACGCCGTGCTCGGCGAGCTGGTGAAGCGCGGATACGACGATGCCTACACGCAGTTCATCGTGCCGATCGTCGGTGGCAGCGCCGAGGGGCTGGAGCAGCCTCCGTTGGCGCCACCGCCGACCGTCGACGATTTGCCCCTGACCTGAGGACTTCCGATGGACGCGCCACGCAAGGGACTGGCGACCCGCCTGCTGCACACCGCCGAAGGCGCGCAGCCGGGCGCCCTGCCGCTCACCACGCCGATCTACGAGACGACGACCTTCGTCTTCGACTCGGCGGCCGACCTGCAGGCCTACATCGACGACCCGTCGGACAAGTACCTCTACTCGCGGTACGACAATCCGTCGATTCGCGCGCTCGAGGCGAAGCTGGCCGAGGCCGAAGAGGCCGAGACGGCGATGGTGTTCGGCTCCGGCATGGGCGCGATTGCCGCGACGATGCTCGGCCTGCTGTCGGCGGGCGACGAGGTGATCTGCAGCGCCGCGATTTATGGCGGTACCTTGCACCTCCTGCAGTCGTTCCTGCCTCGCTTCGGCGTTACCGCCCGCTTCCTCGACCTCGAGGAGATGCGCGACCCGACCGCAGCGATTTCGCCGCGCACGAAGCTGGTGTGGTTCGAGTCGCCGATCAACCCGACGTTGCGCTGCGTCGACATCGCGAAGCTGGCGGCCGCCTGTCGCGCCGCCGGTGTGCTGTCGGTGATCGACAACACGTTCGCGACGCCGTACAACCAGCGGCCACTCGGCCTTGGTGTCGACCTGGTGATGCACAGCGTCACCAAGTACCTGAACGGCCACAGCGACGTGACGGCGGGCGCGGTGATGGGACGTCGCGAGCTGATGAATCGCCTCGTGCCGTCACGCAAGCTGATTGGCGCGATGCTCGATCCCGCCGCTGCGGCGATCGTCAGCCGCGGCCTCAAGACCCTCGAGGTGCGGATGGCGCAGCACAACGCCAACGCGCTCGGCCTGGCGCAGGCGCTGCACGGCGACGCGCGCCTGGCGCGCGTGCACTATCCGGGCCTGCCCGACCATCCCGATCACGCGATCGCGGCGGCGCAGATGCGCGGCTTCGGCGGCATCGTCACCATCGAGCTGGCCGGCGGCTTCGACGCCGCGACGCGATTCTTCGACCGGATTGGCGTCTTCCAGCGGGCCGCGAGTCTCGGCGGCGTCGAGAGCCTGTGCAGCCTGCCGGTGCTCACGTCGCAGTACGGCTGGACCGACGAGCAGCTGGCCCGCGCCGACGTGACGCGCGGCATGGTGCGGTTGTCGGTGGGGATCGAGACGCTCGACGACCTCATCGCCGACGTCGATCAGGCGCTGGGATAATTTCAAGATTGCGGAATGTCAGAATTGCACCAGCACCGCCACACGTCGAGCACGGCTATCGTGGTGGCGACGTGCCTGTGCGACGTCCTGGCGGTGTGCGTGAGCTTCTGAAATTCCTGAAATTCTGAAATTGTCTTCTTACGAGTGCGTGGTGACCAGCGCCGTGCTGGTCTTCTCGTCCTTCTTGCCGCCGTTGGGGTCGTGCACGAAGGCTTCGGCGAGCTTGGCGATGACGGCGTTGATTTCCTGCGCCGTGTGCGCGTTGTAGCGCTCGGCGAAGGCACGGAAGGGAACCACGGCCTTGGCCATCGCCCGGTGGCCGCCGGCGCTGCCGATCTCGCCGAAGTACTTGCGGACGAACTCGCCGGCGTTGCGTGAATACCCGAGGTTGCGCACGGAGAGCACCAGCGTGTCGTTGATCACGCCGGTGACGAAGGTCCACTTGGTCTCTTCCAGCTGCAGGAAGAAGTCGGCGGTGTACGTGATGAAGTCCTCGCGCGGCACCTGCCCGAGGCTGGCGACGAACAGATCGCCGCGCAGCAGGCTGTCGCCCAGTCCCTTGACCACGGTGTGCAGCCGCTCGAGCGTGATGTCGGCGCCTTCCATCTTGCGAATCAGCGCGGCATCGGCGAGCGGGTACAGATACGTGAACGCGTCGAGGTCCTGCCGGTTGGTGTGACGGGCAAAGAACAGCGTGTCGGACTTGATCGCGTAGAGCATCGCCGTGGCGACGCGCTCGGACACGTTCATGTCGACCGCCCGCAGATGGTCGGTGAGGATGGTGCTCGTCGAGCCGTAGTCGGCGCGGATGTCCTTGAACACCGCCGAATATCCCGGTTGCTCGGGATGGTGGTCGACGACCAGATCGACATGCGGCAGGTGACCGCCGAAGTAGTGCGGTTGCACGTCGACGGTGGCCACCCGGTCGAAGCTCGCGAACTGATCGGGCGAGACCTTCTCGACGTGGATGTCGAGCAGGTGCGCCATTCGCACGTTCTCCGGCCGGCTGACACCCTGCACCGCACCGATGATCGCCGTCGTCTTGGTCCGCCGCAGCAGGTTGCGCAGCGCCAGGCCGCTGGCCATCGCGTCCGGATCGGGCTCGTTGTGCAGGAGGATGAGGACGCGGTCGGCGTCGGCGAAATAGCGCTGGTATTGATTGACCCGGGCCCGGGTCACGCTGCGTTCGAGCTCCGCATGCAGTTGCGGCGCGAGCAGCTCGCCCAGTGTCAGCGTGAAGATGTCGGGGAAGGCCGCCTTGGCTTCATCCGCCCGCCGCGTGCTCGACCCGGTCGAGACGACGTAGGCCAATGTGCCGCCGGCATCGCGCACCGCCCCAATCAGCTTCTTCAGGCTCTTCTTGCCCGTGTCCTCGACGATGACGCAGGTGCTGGGGGTGAGGTCGACCTTGACGTAGGAGTCGCAGCGGGAGCAGTCGGTGACGGTCACCCGCAGCCCTTCGTCAGCGAGCCGGCGCGCGAGCGGGCGGTTCTCGACGAGGAACTCGACGTCGAAGCTCGGGCTGAGCACCTGTTGGAGGGCGCGCATCACGAGTTCGTTCTGACAGACGGCCAGACACTTCATGGGCAGTTATGAGGGCCTGCCAGCCGGCAACCCCCACGGGCCAAACCACGATTATACTCTTCCGACGATCGGCACCCAGCCTGCGGTTCTTGAACCCGTCGCCCCAGGGTCACGGTCCCGGCGCGACGCGCGGGTGTATGCTGGCGCCTTCCGAGCGGTTCCCGGGGGAACGACATGACGCGTCTGGTCACCACGGCTGCCTTCCTGAGCCTGTTCGCCGCGGCACCCGCCTCGGCGCAGGTCTTCCGCAGTGGGGTCGAGACCGTCGCGCTCGGCGTGGCGGTGGTGGACAAGGCCGGCCAACCGGTGACCAGCCTCGACCGGGCCGATTTCACCATCCTCGAGGACGGCAAACCGCAGGACCTTCAGCTCTTCACAACGGGAGGCAGCGCGGAAGCCGAACGGCCGCCGCTGCACATCGGCCTGCTCTTCGATACGTCCGGCAGCATGGCGGCCGACCTGAAGCTGGCCCGGTCGGCGGCGGTCAAGTTCTGCAACATGCTGCAGCGGGCCGAGGACATCACCCTGGTCGACTTCGACACCGAGGTGCGGGTGGCGCGCTTCGGAGCCGACGACTTCCCGCGCTTCGTCGAGCGGTTGCGCAACCGCAAGCC
The DNA here is from genome assembly GCA_035503395.1 of Luteitalea sp. Lineage (GTDB taxonomy): Bacteria > Acidobacteriota > Vicinamibacteria > Vicinamibacterales > Vicinamibacteraceae > Luteitalea. The sequence goes on along the minus strand of DATJTM010000305.1, from coordinate 2,502 downwards.
GGATGGCTGGACGGCGCTGTACGACGCGCTGGGCGTCTACCTGGACGGCACGGCCTTCCAGACCGGCGAGAAGGTGCTCGTGGCCTACACGGACGGCGGCGACACCCGCAGCGTCATGTCCTACACCGACGCCCTCAACGCCCTGAAGGCCTCCGACGTCACCGTCTACGTCGTCGGCTTCCTCGAGCACCAGAGCGCGCGGGAGAAGCTCGAGCAGCGGATGCGCCTCACGGCGATCGCCGAGGCGACCGGTGGCCTGGCGTTCTTCCCGGCCTCCGACAAGGAGATCGACTCGGCCTACGAGCAGGCCCTCGGCGACATCAACGCCCGCTACCTGCTCGGGTACATCTCCAGCAATCAGGCCAGCGACGGCCGCTGGCGCAAGCTCGAGGTGAAGCTCACGCGCGGCGACCTCCGGACGGCCAAGATCCGCGCCCGCAAGGGCTATTTCGCGCTCATGCGCGAGGATGGCGGCGCCGCCAAGCCGTAGCGTCACTTGCACTGACTTCACTGCCCAACGACAGGCAGGGGGGTGGTACGATCCGCAGGATTCGGTCCCCGCCTGCCCTCATGCCATCTACGTACGATCGCTTCCAGCTGGAGTCGTCCTTCGAGATTCGAGGCGACCAGCCGCGGGCCATCGACGAGCTCGTCGGCGGGCTCGAGCGGGGCGATACCTTTCAGACGCTCCTGGGCGTGACCGGGTCAGGCAAGACCTTCACGATGGCCCATACGATCGCCCGGGTGAACCGCCCGGCCCTCGTCATGGTCCACAACAAGACCCTGGCCGCCCAGCTGTATCAGGAGTTCAAGCGCTTCTTTCCGCACAACGCGGTCGAGTACTTCGTCTCGTACTACGACTACTACCAGCCGGAGGCCTACATGCCGGCCTCCGACTCGTACATCGAGAAGGAAGCGATCATCAACGACGAGATCGACCGCATGCGCCTCTCGGCGACCCGGTCGCTCTTCGAACGCCGCGACGTCATCATCGTGTCGAGCGTGTCGTGCATCTACGGCCTGGGATCGCCGGAGGCGTACTACGGCTTGATGCTGCCGCTCGAGCGCGGCCAGCACATCGGGCGCGACCAGATCCTCCGCAAGCTGGTCGAGATCCAGTACGAGCGCAACGACGCCGACTTCGGCCGCGGCACCTTCCGGGTGCGCGGCGACGTCATCGAGGTCTATCCGTCGTACGAAGAGATCGCGGTCCGCATCGAGTTGTTCGGCGACGAGGTCGACGAGCTGTCGACGATCGACCCGCTGACCGGCGGCACGATCAAGCGGCACGACAAGGTGGCGATCTATCCGAAGAGCCACTTCGTCACGTCGCGCGAGCGCACCAAGACGGCGATCGAATCGATCAAGGCCGAACTGGTCGAGCGCCGCACCGAGCTCGAACAGGAAGGCCGCCTGCTCGAGGCGCAGCGCCTGCATCAGCGCACCATGTTCGACCTGGCGATGATGCAGGAGATCGGCTACTGCCACGGCATCGAGAACTACGCGCGGCACCTCACAGGGCGGCCGCCTGGCGCGCCGCCGCCGACGCTGCTCGATTACCTGCCGCCCGACGCGTTGACGATCATCGACGAGAGCCACCAGACGATTCCGCAGATCCGCGGCATGTACTTCGGCGACCGTTCACGCAAGGACGTGCTCGTCGAGTACGGCTTCCGCCTGCCGTCGGCCCGCGACAACCGGCCGCTGAATTTCGACGAGTGGAAGACGCGAGTCGGCCAGCAGCTGTTCGTCAGCGCCACGCCCGGGCCCTATGAACTCACGCAGTCGGCCGGCGTCGTCGTCGAGCAGATCGTCAGGCCGACCGGGCTGCTCGATCCGGAGATCGAGATCCGTCCGGTGCGTGGGCAGGTCGACGACATCCTCGGCGAGATTCGCATCCGCGTCGAACGCGGCGAGCGGGTGCTCGTCACGACGCTCACCAAGCGGATGGCGGAGGACCTGACGCAGTACTACCACGAGCTCGGCGTGCGCGTGCGGTACCTGCACAGCGACATCGACACGCTCGAACGCATCGAGATCCTGCGCGATCTGCGCCGCGGCACCTTCGACGTGCTGGTCGGCATCAACCTGCTGCGCGAGGGTCTCGACCTTCCGGAAGTGTCGCTCGTCGCCGTCCTCGATGCCGACAAGGAAGGCTTCCTGCGTTCGAGCGGCTCGCTGATCCAGACGGTGGGGCGCGCGGCGCGGCACGTCGCCGGCCGCGCGATCTTCTACGCCGACACGATGACCGACTCGATGAAGCGGTGCATCGACGAGACCAACCGCCGTCGCGAGGTGCAGCAGGCCTACAACGCCGAACACGGCATCACGCCGACCAGCGTCCGCCGCGCCATCGACGAGGGCATGGGCTCGGTGGAGGAGCACGACTACCTGACCGTGCCGGTCGTGCCCGACGCGCGGGCCGCCTTCCGGAACGAGAGCGAACTGGCGGCGCACATCGCGCGGCTCGAAACCGACATGCGGGCAGCGGCGGCCAATCTC
>DATJTM010000304.1:0-4013 GCA_035503395.1 Luteitalea sp. | reverse complement strand
CGCGGGCGTCCGCCCGATCATGATCACGGGCGACCATCCGCAGACGGCCCTTGTCATCGCGCGCGATCTCGGCATCGCCGACAACGGCCGCGTCGTCACCGGTGCGCAGGTGCAGTCGGTCGACGACGCCACACTCCGCCGCACTGTCGCCGACGTCTCCGTCTATGCCCGGGTCGCCCCCGAACACAAGCTGCGCATCGTCGACGCGTTGCGCGGGTCGGGCAACATCGTCGCGATGACCGGCGACGGCGTCAACGACGCGCCTGCCCTCAAGCGCGCCGACATCGGCATCGCGATGGGCATCACCGGGACGGACGTCTCGAAGGAAGCCGCCGACATGGTGCTGGCCGATGACAACTTCGCATCGATCGTCGCCGCCATCGAAGAGGGGCGCGCCATCTTTGCCAACATCCGCAAGTTCCTGCGCTACCTGCTGTCGTCGAACATCGGCGAGGTCCTGACGATGTTCTTCGGGGTCGTGCTGGCGGGCCCAATCGGCCTGGACATCAGCGGTCACGCGATTGTCCTGCCACTGCTGGCCACGCAGATTCTCTGGATCAACCTGGTCACCGATGGACCGCCGGCGCTGGCGCTCGGCGTCGATCCGACCGACGCCGATGCCATGGCGCACCCGCCCCGACCGCCGGGTGAGCCGGTGATCACGCGCGCGATGTGGCGCGGCATCGCGGTGGTCGGTATCACGATGGCGGTCGCCACGCTCGCCGTCTTCGACGCGAGCCTGCCGGGCGGGCTGCTGGACGGCCGGGGCGACCTGCGGCATGCGCAGACGATGGCGTTCACGACGTTGATGCTGTGTCAGTTGTTCAACGTGCTGAACGCCCGATCCGATTCGCGCAGCGCCTTCGTCCGGCCGGCGAGCAACAGCTGGTTGTGGGCGGCGATCGGCGGGTCGCTGCTGCTGCAGGTCGCGGTGGTCCACCTCCCCGTGCTGCAGCAGGCCTTCGGGACGAGTGCGTTGCGGCCGGAACAGTGGGGGTTGTGCGCGGCGGCGGCGAGCACGGTGTTGTGGGTGCGCGAAGCGGACAAGATGTTGGTCCGCCTCGCATCTGGCGAACACGCCACTCCCTGAAGAGCGTCGCGCGACTTCACACGTCAATGCCGCGCCGCCAGCTGCGCGGCGCGCGGGAAGAGCACGTGGTTCTCGAGATGCACATGCACGTGCATGTCGGATTCGAGCTGCGCGAGGCCGAAGTACAACCCACGGAACGTTGGGCAGGCCCACTCGGGCGGCGTATATCCGACGGTCAGCGCGCGCATCGTCGCCAGCGCCTCACCGGCCGATTCGTGCTCGGCTTCCATCACGGCGATCGGGGCCGCCAGTGACGCCACGGCGGTGGCCCCAGCCGCGTCGCCGGCTTCCAGGCGGACGATCGCCGGGAACACCACGGCGTCTTCCTTCTGCATGTGCGACAGCAGTTCGTCCTGGAGCGCCTTGAACGTCGCCTGCAGCGGCAGCAGGACGTCCGGCACATGAGCGCCGTGCCTCGACACCACCTTGTCGACCATCGCGTCGAGCCGCGGCAGTTCTTCGCGCAGGTGTGCGTGGTAGCGCTCCTGGATGTGGGCGACGAGCTCGCTGAGCGGTGCCTCCTGCCAGGAACGCTCCGCGCTCACCGGGCCAGCGGCGGCATTCAGTTCGGTCACCAGGAGCGTGGCGTCGAGTCCGCGCTCCGCACACACCTCGGCAAGTGGCGTGCGGCCACCACAGCAGAAGTCGATGTGATGGCGCTGGAACACCCGGATGGTGCCCGGGGCAGCGGTGGCGATGTCGGCAACGAGGGAGTCGGAGGTGATAGCCATGTCGCGAGCGTAGCGGTCGCCCCTGACCGCTGTCGTTGCGCCAGCGCAACTCGTGCGTGCGTCTACAATGCGCCCAATGGCGACCGCAGACGTGCTGCGACGTTCGCGCGTGTTCGACGGGCTGACCGAGCTCGAGCGCGACGCATGGCTGGAACGGGCCGAGGCGTGCACCTTCCGCCGGGGCCACACCCTGGCGCGTCAGAGCGAGCCGGCCCGGCACTTCTTCCTGGTCGAATCCGGCCTCGTGAAGATCCTGCAGCTGACGGCCGAAGGCGCCGAACTGATCGTGCGATTCGTGGCGCCCGGAGAGCCGTTCGGCGGAGTCGTGGCGCTCGGAGACGCGCCGTATCCGGTGACGGCGGTCGTGGTGCAACCAGCCGTCGTCCGGCAGTGGACGCGACAGGCCGTGGCCGACCTGCTAGCGCGCACGCCGCAGGTACGCGTCAACATCATGCGCGAGATGGCATCGCACATGACCGAGGCGCTGACTCGCGTCCGCGAGTTGACGACGGAGCGGGTGGGCCAGCGCCTCGCGCATACGCTGCTGCGTCTGGCCAAGCAGTGCGGCGACGCACAGCCGGACGGCGTCTTGATCACGCAGGCGCTGACGAGACAGGAACTGGCCGACCTCACCGGCACGACGCTCTACACGGTGAGTCGCACGCTGTCCGAGTGGGAGACGCAGGGCCTGCTCGAATCACGTAAGCGCCTGCTGCTCCTGAAGTCGCCGCGTCGCCTCGAGGCCCTGGCCGGCGGCGACGACTAGAGATCCAGCCGCCGGCGGGCCCCCAGGCACCCCAGTCCGAAGGTCGCGGCCATCCAGGCCGTCAGCAGCAGGGTCAGCCAGGTGAGGCCGTGTCCCAGCCACCACTGGACGATCGGACTCGCTCCGATGCTGGCGGGAGCCACCTGCTCGAGCCCGAAGATCATCGTCACCCTCAGGGCCGACAGCGGGTTGACCATCAGCAGCATCACCCAGCCATCGGCATGGGTCTGCACCCATGGCGCGCCCGAGACGGCAAGCAACAGCAGGTCGATGCCGAACAGCAGGCCGAACCACAGGCCGAGGGCGAACAAGAGACCACGCACGTGGTCACGCACCCAGAAGCCGACGGCGAGGCCAACGAGCGCCAGCGCGATGCAGACACCCGCGGCGGCGGCAGCGACGATGGCCAGGGCGGCGGTCAGTCCGCCCGTGAGTGCCGTCGGCAGCACGAGCAACGTCGAGGCCGGCACGATCAACGCCGCGATGGCGGCAGCCTTGCCGGCCAGCCAGGCGACACGCGATACCGGCTGCGTGAAGAGCAGCGGGAATTCGTCGGCATCGCCATGCGCGGCGCTCAGCCCGAGCAGCAACGCCGACAGCGACAGGCAGTAGAGCACGGACTGGAGCGTCCAGGCCGGTGCCGAACGCGCCGCGGCGTCGGGTGTGAACAGTGGCAGCAGGCCAACCGCCGCACAGAGCGCGACGTGAACATGCAGGAATCGATTGAGCCGGTGCTCGGCGATCTCGCGGCGGAGCGCGGCACGGAACGTCAGGATCTGCGGACGGATGTTCATGGCGGCCCCCTACACGGCGGCGTCGAGCCGCGCGGGCGGCACGGCAAACGGGAACGCCTCGCGCAGGCGCGATGCGGGCAGTTCACGACCGATGCGGCCGCGTTCGAGCACGAGGCAGCGGTCGGCCTGACCGTCCCACTCGCCGAGCAGATGCGTGGCCACCAGGACGGTGGCGCCATGGCTGGCGGCCGCGTGCAGTTCCGCGTGGAGGAAGCGGCGCCAGTCGGGATCGAGGCTGAGGCCCGGCTCGTCGAGCACGAGCACCGGCGCCTCCGGCAACATCAACACCGCGAGCGCCAGCCGCTGTCGCGTCCCGCCCGACAGCCGTCCGGTCGCCTGGTCGCGGACCGACTCGAGTCCCCAGCGCGCCTCGACGGCCAGCGCGCGCGAGCGTGGCAGGCCGCGCAGTTGCGCGTAGAAGTCGAGGATCTCGCGACTCGTCAGGCGCGCATGGAACCGCGGCGACTGCGGCAGGAACGCCAGCTGCGCGAGTGCCGACAACCGCGCGGTGGCGAGATCGTCGCCGCCGATCGTGATTCGTCCACGGTCCGGAGATGACACGCCGCACAGCTGCCGCAGCGTTGTCGTCTTGCCACTGCCGTTGGCGCCGACCAGGAGCGTGACCTCGCCTG
>DATJTM010000303.1:0-7547 GCA_035503395.1 Luteitalea sp. | reverse complement strand
CACGCTGCTGCGACAGGTTGTCGACGACGTGCAGCATGCGGTTGAAGCGTCCCTGCGGGCTCGACGAGAAGGTGCCGAACGTGGCCACGCCGGCGATGGCGACGGCTGGTCCGATCGTGTCGGTGGACGGGGCCCGCAAGGCGCTGTCGGTGTACTGCACGCGTGCCTCGTTGACCGTGCGCGACGACAGCGTGAACGTACTGGTCGCGGCGGCGGCGTGGTCACGATTGTCGAGACCCGACGAGGCCGACGGCGCCGACAGACCACCCGCGCCCCGCGCGTTGCCGGCGGACACGTCGTAGAGACTGTAGCGAAGCCCGAGCTGCAGCCGGTTGGAGACGACGTGATCGACCTTGCCCAGAAGATTCAGGGTGTCGACGGGCGAGACGTACGTGCCTGTCGCTGGCCGCGTTCCCGGGTACCCGACCGCGGCGAGCCGGGCATTGACCGTTGCCAGCGTGCTCTCGGCAATCGTCGTCAGGCCGGTCTGCTCGAGAAGCCGCTGCTCGGCGTTGGCGAAGAAGAACGTCCGATCGCGTCGCAATGGGCCGCCGAGGCTGCCGCCGTACTGCTGCTGCGACATCGGCAGCGTCGTGCGCGACAGCGCATTGCGGGCGTTCAGCGCATCGTCGCGGAAGAAGCCGTACAGGCTGCCGCGCCGATCGTTGGTCCCGCTCCTGGTCACGACACTCACGTAGCCGCCGATGGCGCGTCCGAGTTCGGCCTGCGCCCCCGACGTCACCACCTGCACCTGCTCGATGGCATCGACGCCGTACGGCATCCCGCTCAGTCCCGCGGCATCGTCGTTGGCCGACATCCCGTCGACCACGACGCTGTTGGAAAGATTGCGCTGGCCGCCGATCGACAGGCCGACGCCTGGCACCGCGGACGTCTCGGCGAACAGCTGGGTGCTGTTGATGTTCGGTGGCGTCACACCGGGCGCGAGCAGGGCGACGTCGAGGAACTGCCGGCCGTTGAGTGGCAGGCGGCGCAACTCGCTCTCGGCGACGGTGGCTGCGATCTGGCTGCGCGCCGCCTCCAGCACCGGCGCGCTGGCCGACACGGTGACGCCACTGGTGAGGCCCTCGAGTCGAAGCGTCACCGGGAAGTCGAACGCGCTGCCGGCCGCGACGACGACCGGCTGGGACTGCGCCGCGAAACCGGCCCCGGTGATGCGCAACTCGTATTCACCGACGCGCAGGTATGGCAGGCGGAAACGTCCTTCGTTGTCGGTCGTTGCGCTGGTCGTGAGGTTGGTGTCGAGGTGCCGGGCGCGCACGTCGGCGCCGACGATCACCGCGCTGGATTCGTCGGTGACACGTCCACTGATACTGCCCTGGCCGACCGTCTGCTGGGCGACGGCCGGAGCCGACGCCACGACGCAGACCGTCGATGCCAGGAGAATCGATCTCCACTGCATCTGAAGCCTCGCCTGAATCACGACGACGGGCGTGCGCCTTGCGACGCGCGTCGGGTGACGAAATGTCAGGAAGGGCGTGACGCCCGCACGACGGGCGCAACGCCATGGCGCACGGCGTCACTCGCCGAGGCCGTGCGATGAGGCCTGACTAGGCGCGTGGCGGTCGGAGGTCGGGCGGCTGCGACGGCAGGCCCGTGTTCAGTGGAGCGAGCGGCAGCATCGCCACCCGGGATGGCGGCGGCGCTGCGGTCGAGGCCAGCATCGGCAGGATGCCGGTGTGGGTGAAGAGCGTGAACGGCGACGGTCCGTTGCACGCACTGCGCATGACGCAATCGGCCGGGCGAGACGTGGTCGCGTCGGCCGTCATCTGCGGTGCTTCGTCGGTCGGACGGGCCTGATGCTGGTGCTCGTCCGTCGCCGTCGCCGCAGTGGCTGCCGGCGTCGCATGCATCGGGCACGCGTCGCCCCCTGCACTCCGCATCGGGCAGTGCGCGTCGGGTTTCGGCGCCTCGTGGCAGGACTGTTCGGCGGTGTCGGCGTGGACGGTGGGCGCGTGGCTGATGCAGCACGCGCGTGGCGCGAGCGCCGCCAGCGACGTGGCCTGGAGGAGCCCCCAGGCCATCGCCCACACACGCAGGTGGCGGCGCATCCACGTCATGCCGCCGTCAGCCTAGTCCCGTTGCCGTGCGTCGCGCAACCACACGGACGCAGGCGTGTCAGCGTTCGACCAGGACGGGGACTTGCTCGGCGACCTCGGTCAGCGGCGCACGGACCCAGCCGCGGAGCACGTCGTCGAAGTTGCGTCGCTGTGCGAAGAGGTCGTGCGGCGCCGGCGTCGCGCCGGCCGACTGCGGGGCCTTCAGGTAGAACGACAGCCACTCCTGCACACCCGACGAGCCCGCCCGATGCGCGAGGTCGAGGAACAGCGCGAGGTCGAGCACGATCGGCGCGGCGAGGATCGAGTCGCGGCACAGGAAGTCGACCTTGATCTGCATCGGGTAGCCGAGCCACCCGAAGATGTCGATGTTGTCCCAGCCTTCCTTGTTGTCGCCGCGCGGCGGGTAGTAGTTGATGCGGACGACGTGATCGATGTGGCCGTACAGGTCGGGATAGACCTCTGGCTCGAGGATGGTGTCGAGCACGCCCAGCTTGGACACTTCCTTGGACTTGAAGTTCTCCGGGGCGTCGAGCACCTCGCCGTCGCGGTTGCCGAGGATGTTGGTCGAGTACCACCCCTCGACGCCCAGGAGCCGCGCCTTGAAGCCCGGCGCCAGGATGGTCTTCATCAACGTCTGGCCGGTCTTGAAGTCCTTGCCGGCCAGCGGCACGCCCTTGCGGACCGCCTTCTCCACCATGCACGGCAGATCGACGGTGAGGTTCGGCGCGCCGTTGGCGAACGGCACGCGGCACTCGAGCGCGGCCCATGCGTAGATCTGGCTCGGCGAGATGTTCGGGTCGTCGTCCTTGAGGCCCTGCTCGAACGCGGCCGCGGTCGCGTGGACGGCCGACGGCTCCTGGAACGCCTCGGTCGATCCGCACCACACCATCACGAGACGGTCGCAGCCGTGCTCGGCCTTGAAACGGATGATGTCGTCGACGAGGGCCATGGCGAGCGCCCACTTCGACGTCTGCGGCTTGACGCGCAGGCCGGCGAGGCGCGACACCCAGCGTCGATCGAAGACGGCGTCCATCGGCACGATGGCCTCGAGTTCGTCGGCGATTGGGGCGAGATGTTCGGCGTCGAGAACTCGCGCCGTGCGTGCCGCTTCGAGCGCGTTGGTCGTGATCGGATCCCAGCCGCCGAACACCAGCTGGTCGAGACCGGCCAGGTCGACGACGTCGCGGATGAGCGGCTCGGAGCCCGAGTCATCGACTTCGAGGCGCGCCATCTGACTCAGTGATCCGATGGGCGGGGTGAGGCCCTTGCGGGCGGCGAGCACGCCGGCGATGAACGTCGAGGCGACGGCACCCATGCCTGGCAGCAGGACGCCGAGCGTGCCGGTGGACGGAGCGATGCGGGATCCGGTCATGCCGCCAACCATAAAGGGCTCATTCACGAACGGCATCGTTGGTGAAGCAACACTGCACTAAAATCCACCGATGCTTCCCGACATCTCGATCCGCCAGCTCGAATACCTGGTCGCCGTCGACGAAGCGTCGACATGGGCGCGCGCGGCGTCGGCGGTGGGGGTGTCGCCGTCGGCGCTGTCGCAGGGGCTGGCCGAACTCGAGCGGCGCCTCGGGGTGGCGTTGTTCGATCGCGAAAGCCGGCGACGTGCGCTGCGTCCAGCCGCGGTGCCGGTCGTGGGCCACGCGCGACAGGTGCTCGGACTCACGGCCGATCTGTCGCGATGGGCAGAGCGGCTGAAGCAGGGCATGGCCGGACGCGTGCGGCTCGGGATGATCGACGCGGCCGCCGTCGTCCATTTCCCGGAGCATCTCGGGACCTTCAGGGCGGACCATCCCGACATCGAGTTGCTGATTCGCGTATCGCCGTCGGCGTCGCTGCTCAAGCTGCTCGTGGCAGGCCACCTCGATCTGGCGGTGTGCGTTGCCCCACCGCGACCGGTCGGCGGGATCGAGACCCAGGCGCTCACCACCGAGACGCTCGCGGTGTACGCCCCACCGGGAAGCGCGATCGGTCGACCAGCGAGCTGGGGACCGTGGGTGCTGAACCCAGTGGGCTCACACACGCGGCAGGTCGTCGTCACCGAACTGCGCCGCCTCGGTGCGCCGATCGACGTCGTCGCCGAGAGTCACCAGCCCGACGTGCTGCGTGAACTTGTGCGGCTCGGCGTGGGGTGGACCGTGCTGCCGAGCAGCCAGGCCGACGAGGGCGCGCGGCCGCTGGCGGGCGGTCGCGTCCTCGCGACGCGCCAGCTCGTGGTCGCCATGCGAGCGAGCGCAGTGCGCGATCCGGCGGTGCAGATGCTCGCCGCGCGGCTGCACGCGCCTGCGCGCCGCACTCGCCGCGCGCGCTAGTTCTGCGCGGCCGCGACCGTGCGTACCCACTGCGCGAGGCGCTCGTCGGGCATGAGGCCGCGATCGGCCATCGTGTAGTCGAGCCCGTCGAGGCGCTTGCGCACGCCCTGTTCGATGCCCCCGAACGACAGCAGCAGCGGCACGATCAGCACGCGGTGACCGCCCGTGAGGTGCTTCTGCACCAGCGCCCGGAACTCCGCGGTCGCGGCGTCGCGCTGCGGCTTCGGCGCATCGTCTCGCACCGTGAGGTACTCGACGGCGGCGTACGGCTTCGTGGTCGAGACCTGCTGTGCGATGACGGCCATGTTGGCGAGCCAGCGGTTGTTGTCCGCGTCGGTGACCGGCCCGTGCGCGACGATCACGATGGCCTCCGAGGCCGGCGCCGAGCTCAACGCGGCCGCGCGTGCCGCGATGATCTCGCCGACGAGCGGATGCGCGTCCAGGGCCGCGGTCATCGTCACCGGCACGGGGGTGACGATCGGCGTCGTGCCGTCGACCGCGGCTGCTGCCGCGCCGTGGTGCCCGGCATGTGGGTCTGTCGCCGGGGCCGCTGCAGTCGCCGGAGCGCCGGCGGCGGGGGCGGCATGACCCTGCGGTCCATGACTCATGCGCGCGAACATCGCCAGATCCTTCGGCATGTCCTTCCGCAATCGGAGCAGGTAGGCCGTCGAGGTGACCACCGAGCTGTGCGACGAGATGAACAGCGGCACGGCGACGATGCGGGTGACCTTCCGGGCCACGAGGCGATCGACGGCGGCTTGGATATTGGGTCGTGTCGCCATGCCGAAGGCGACTTCGACCGGCTGGTCGGCGTCGATCGACGCCGCGAGTGCGGTGACGCGGTCGTTCCATTCGGCCCGGCCGCCGTGGGCGAGCAGCAGGATGCCGGTGGACGGCGTCTGGGCATGGACGGCTGGCGCCCCGGCGAGGCCGGTGACGAGCGCAGCGAGGACGAAGAGCGAGCGGCGGGTGATGGTCATGGCGTCAGTTCCGGGTCCACTGGATGCGCACGCCGGCGCGCACCGTGCGTCCGGCTTCGGGGCGGTAGAGCGGCGCGGCGCTGCCGTTGGCGAGCGTGACGCCGGTGTTCGGGTCCTGGCTGTCGGTGAGGTTGTTGACGGCGGCGAATGCCGTCAGGACGCGACCGAAGCCGCGCGACACGTAGGCATCCCACAACGCGAACTTGGGTGCCCTCGTGTCGGTGACGACGCCGTTGGCGGTGGCGCGGGCCGCAATCCAGGAGCTGTAGAACGTGCCACGCACGTTGGCGCGCAGTCCGAAGCGAGGAGCCTGCCAGGCCACGCGCACGTGCCCCTGGTGCGGATGCCGATTGGTGAGATCGAGTCCGGTGGCGCGATCGGTGGCCCGCAGTGCCGTATACGCACCGCCCACCGACAGCGACGACGAGAGCGCAACGTCGCCATCGGCTTCGAGCCCTTCCGTCCGTGCTTCGGCGATGTTGCGGTAGACGAACAGCAGACGACCGATCGTCGGCGAGAACGACGGGTCGATGCCTTCGCGTGCCATCAGGGCCTGCAATTGTGCCGGTGACGTGATCATGCCGAGGCTGACCGACTCGATCAGGTCGTGGACGTCGTTGCGGAACAGGTTCGCGCCGATGCGCACCCGACGCCCCTTCGACGTGAACTCGGCTCCTGCCTGATACGAGTTGGCGGTCTCGGGTTGGAGCGACGGATTGCCGACGACTTGATAGAAGTTCGTCGGATTCAGGAAGCGGTAGTAGAGCTGACCGAGATCGGGCGCCCGGAAGCCGCGCCCGTACGAGGCGCGCAGGCGCAGCGTGTCGGTGAGGCGCGCGTTGGCGCCGATCTTCGGCGAGACGGCCGTGCCGAACGCCGAGTGGTTGTCCACGCGCACGCCTGCCGTCGTCGTCACGCGGTTGCCGACGTTCATGCGGTGCTGCGCCCACGCGACGTTCGTGGTCGCGCGCTGGGCCCGGTCCTCGCGCAGGCGATTGATGCCGTCGTACGTGTTGCGCCAGTACTCGGCGCCGCCCTGGAGTTGCTGGCTGGCGCCAATGACGTGCGATGCGGAGACGTCGAGGCGGGTGAGACGTTCTTCGAGGGCTCCGGGTGCGAGCAGCGCGCCCGTCGCGAGGTGGCCGGCCGAGGATTCGTCGTAGGCCGCGTGATAAGCGCGCGCCTGCACCGACGTCAGCGGGCGCGCGAGCCAGTCGAGCGTGACGCCGGCGTTGATCGCGTCTTCGTCGATCTCGTCTTCCTGCGGTCCCAGCTCGCCGACCGATCGACCCTGGGTGTCGCTGCCGTACCCGGTCACCAGTGCCTGAAGCGCAAGCCCGGGTCGCAGCTGCGCGCGCACCTTGCCGAGTCCGTCCACACGCTGCGTCGGTGCGCCCGTCGTGTCGAAGGTCGTCGGTGTGAGATCGAACCCATCGTGATCGCGCTTCTCGGTCGTGAAGAAACCCGAGACGGGCCCCTGCGCGAATCCGGCTTCGGCGCGATAGCTCTCGTCGCCGAAGTTGCCCCACGACGCCGCGCCACCCAGCTCGAGACCGGTCGACGGTTGCCGCGTGATCAGATTGATGACGCCGCCGATCGCGTCCGACCCGTAGAGGGCCGACGAGGCGCCCTTCACGACCTCGATGCGATCGAGGCGTCCGGTCGACTGGCGATCGAGATTGATCGCGCCGCGCTTGATCCCGCGCGCCCCGACGACCGGCTGCCCGTCGATGAGCACGAGCACCTGCCGGGAGTCGATGCCCTGAATCTGCTCGCCGGCCGCGCCGGCCGTCTCGCTACCGCGACGGGTGAGGACGCCGGGCACGTCCTGCAGCGCATCGGCCACGGTGACGGCGGCGGCTTCGTCCATGCGCTCACGCGTGACGACGTCGACGCGACTGTTGAGGGTCTCGCGCAACTGCGCCTGACGCGTTTCGGAGACGACCGCGACCTCCTCGATGACGGCGGCGGGCGTCAGGGTGACGTCGCCGAGCGCCGTGGGGCGATCGAGTTGGCGTTCGACGGTCGCAAAGCCGCGACGCGCTACGGTGAGCACGATCGGCGATGCCGCACGCACTGGCACCTGGAAGCGACCGTCGCCACCGGTCGTCACGACCTGCGCGAGGCCGTCGGTTCCGATGCGGACCGACACCGTGGCGCCAGGC
>DATJTM010000302.1:0-7542 GCA_035503395.1 Luteitalea sp. | reverse complement strand
CGACCAACCACCTCGATCTGGATTCGAAGGACGTCCTGCTCGATGCGCTCGAGCACTTCACCGGGACGCTGATCCTGGTGTCGCACGACCGGTACTTCGTCGACCGGCTGGCCACCAAGATCGTCGCGGTGGGCCACGGCGGCGCCCTGGTCTACCCGGGCACCTACGAGGAGTACCGCTGGAGCCAGGCCCAGCGGGCGACGGCCGCCGCCGCACCAGCCCCGAAAGCGCCCGAGCGCACGGCCGCGAAGTCAGCGTCGAAGGGCGCCGCGCCGGCCGTCACGTCAACCGCCTCCGCCCGTCCGACGACGGCGCCATCCGCTGCGTCGACCAGGCCGACTGCGGCGACACCATCGACGCCCGTCGCGGCGCCCCAGGATCGCGACGAACGCAAGCGTCTCGAGGCCGAACAGCGCCGGGTCCGTCGCGCCTGGGACGCGCACCAGGAGCGGGTGGCGCGGGTGGAGAGCCGCATCGCCGAGTGCGAGCGGGAGATCAAGGAGTTGGAGGTAGCGATGGGGCAGCCGGGATTCTATGAGGACACGGGCACCTCGAAGCCGGTCCTCGATCGCCACCAGACCCTCATGTGGGAAGTGGGAGACCGGATGGCCGAGTGGGAAGCGCTGGTCGAAGCCGCGCCCCCGACCCCCTCCTAGCAAGAGCCTGTCGAGCTGGACGACAAATTGCGTCACCCAGTTACAACATTTGTCCGTACTTCTATCCAAAGGTATGGAGTGGCGGACTTAAGGGCTCGCATCTTTCCTCCCGATCTTGCTATTCCGTAATCGGCATACACCTTGAATGTAATCGGGGGTGTACGCCATGCGCTCCTACCCCCTGAATTCGTCGTCCAACCCGGGGCTCCCCGCCAGCCTCCGCGTCGTCCATCGTGACGGCCCCGAGGATCTGGTCCCTGAGCGTTTCTACCGGGACCTGATTTCAGGGATGCGCAACGGGGTCATCGTCATCCGTCGGGATGGCAGCCTCGTGGCGATCAACGACGCTGCCTACGCGTCGCTGGACATGCTGCCCGGGTCGGCCGATATCGGCCGACCGATCGCCCGCGTGCTCGAGGACGTTCCGGAAGTCGTTCGCGTGCTGGACGGGGCATTCGGCAGCGATCCGCTGCCCAATCGGGCCGAGGTCAAGCTGGCGCGGACGGGCCGGTCGATCGGGTTCACGCTTTCGCTCGTGCGCGATGCGCTTGGCGACGTGTCGGGCGCGGCCCTCTTTTTCCGCGACCTGACCCGCGTCGAGCAGCTCGAGGAACGCGAGCGCCTCCGTGACCGCCTGGCCGCCCTCGGCGAGATGGCCGCGGCGATTGCCCACGAGGTCAAGAACCCGCTGGCCGGCATCGAGGTCATGGCTGGGCTCCTGAAGCGTCGGCTTTCCGACAATCCGGAGGCACAGGCGATGCTGGGGGACATCATCGGGGAGGCCAAGATGGCCAACGCGATCGTGATGGAGGTCCTCGACTTCGTCCGTCCCGTCCGGCTGCAGGTGGAGGACGTCGCGGTCGCCTCGCTCGTCCAGGACTCGCTCCACATGGCCGACAGCCTGGTGCCGCGGCGCGGTGTGGCGGTGAGCGTCGACGTAAGGGACGAGTTGCCGCCGGTCCAGGGCGACGGGCATCAGCTCCGCCAGGTCTTCACCAACCTCCTGACCAACGCCTTCGAGGCCCTCGACGGCCAGGGCCGGCTCATCGTCCAGGCCGTCGCGCTGGATCGGCTGCCCTTCCCGCAGGCGCCCGACCATCCGCACGGCCCCGGCGTCGAGCTCAGCGTCACCGACGATGGGCCGGGCATTCCGGAATCGATGCGGGAACGCATCTTCAACCCGTTCTTCACGACCAAGCCGCGCGGGTCAGGCCTCGGGCTCGCGATCGTCCGCAAGGTCGTGGACGCGCACGAGGGCCGGATCGAAGTCGCCACCGGGCCGAACGGCGTCGGCACCTGCTTCCGGCTCTGGCTGCCGTTGGCGCCGGCCCTCGACCAGGCGCCTGTGCGCATGCAGGACAACGGCGCCCCGGGTGGACCGAGGCCACGGTGAACATGACACGGATACCGGGTACCGGGTACCGGGTATCGGGTATCGGGTACCGGGACGTCAAGGCCATGCGCCTTCGAACTTTTGACTTCTGACTTCTGACTTCTGACTCCTGAGCTGAGCGAGAACCCATGGGCCGCATCCTCGTCGCCGACGACCACGATTCCCTTCGCCGCGCCCTCGCCCGTGCCCTCGTCGAGGCCGGTCACGAGATCACCGAGGCCGCCAATGGCAACGTCGCCATCGAACGTCTCCACGAGACGAACTTCGACGTCGTCCTGAGTGACCTGAAGATGGGTGGCAGCGACGGGCTCGACGTGCTGCGCACCGCCAAGGCGCTGCAGCCGCAGACCGCCGTCATCCTGATGACCGCGTTCGGATCGGTGCACACGGCCGTCGAGGCGATGAAGATCGGCGCCTTCGACTACGTGCCCAAGCCGTTCGAAATCGAGGAGATGGAGGTCAAGATCGACAAGGCGCTCGAGCACCGGCGCCTGCGCAACGAAGTCGACTACCTCCGCCACGAACAGGGCGGCATCTACCAGTTCGACAACATCATCGGCGCCAGTGGCGCGCTGCAGCGCGTGCTCGACGTGGTGCGCAAGGTCTCCAAGAGCAACACCACGGTGTTGATCAACGGCGAGACCGGCACCGGCAAGGAGCTGATCGCCGGCGCGATTCACCACAACTCGCTGCGGTCGGCCCGCAACTTCGTGAAGGTCAACTGCGCGGCCCTGCAGGAGAACCTGCTCGAGTCCGAGCTGTTCGGTCACGAACGAGGCGCCTTCACCGGCGCCGACAAGCAGCGCATCGGCCGCTTCGAGCAGGCCGACGGCGGCACGCTGTTCCTCGACGAGATTGGCGACATGAGCGCCAATACGCAGGCCAAGATCCTGCGCGTGCTGCAGGAGCACGAGTTCGAGCGGCTGGGCGGCACCCGGACCATCCGCGTCGACGTGCGCCTGATCGCGGCGACCAACCGCAACCTCGCGGCGATGGTCGAGCAGGGCACGTTCCGTGAGGACTTGTACTACCGCCTCAACGTCGTCCAGATCGAGATGCCGCCGGTGCGCGACCGCAAGGAGGACATCCCGGCGCTCGCCAACTTCTTCATCAAGCGCTACGGCGTCGAGCTGAAGAAGCGAATCGAGGGCGTGACGCCCGATGCGCTGAAGCTGCTGATGCGCTACAACTGGCCGGGCAACATCCGCGAACTCGAGAACACGATCGAGCGCGCCGCGCTGCTCTGCGAGGATCGCCTGATCAGCGCCGACGACCTGCGCCTCGGCGGCTCGGGCACGGCCGAGCACGACGGTCCGACCACGGTCATCAAGATTCCGCCACAGGGCATCCCGCTCGAGGAGATCGAGCGTCAGGCCGTGATCGAAGCGCTGAAGATGGCCAACTGGGTGCAGAAGGACGCCGCCGAGCTGCTCTCGATCAGCCCGCGCGTGATGAACTACAAGATCAAGACGCTGGGCATCGACTTCCCGCGCAGCCGCCGGATGCCGATGGTCGGCGCGCCGATGGTCATGTAACAGGATGGTAGGGGCGCCTCTCCGTCCCTCGACGTTACTCGGGACGGCCTGAGCGAAGTCGAAGGCCGAGGCGCCAGTGCCCGGCCTTCGTCATTCGGCCTTGGGCCTTCGTTTCAGCCACGAGCTTTCGGGTGCGCCGCGCGGTAGACGTCCAGCAGGTGCTGGACGTTCACCTGCGTGTACCGCTGCGTCGTCGTCAGCTCGACGTGCCCGAGGAGTTCCTGGATGGCGCGAAGGTCGGCGCCGCGTTCGAGCAGGTGCGTGGCGAACGAGTGGCGGAGCGCGTGCGGGCTGATGCCGTAACGCGTCGTGCAGAGGCCGACGTAGCGCGTCACCAGTCGATGCACGCTGCGCGACGTGAGGCGGGTGCCGCGATAGTTCACGAAGAGCGGCTCTTCGCGAAGTGCACGTCGGCCAGTGGTTGGCGGCACTGACGCCTGTGCCACGAGCGGCAGCCGATCCTTCAGCCAGACCTTGATCGCATCGGCGGCGCGCTGGTGACACGGCACCAGGCGTTCCTTCCGCCCCTTGCCCATCACCCGCACCATGCGGGTCGACAGATTGACGTCCTCGACGTCCAGACCCACCAACTCCGACAATCGCAGGCCCGAGGCGTAGAACAGCTCGAGGATCGCGCGATCGCGACGCCCGAGTGGTGTCGCCGCGTCGGGTGTCTCGATCAACGCCGTGACCTCGTCCACCGACAACACCTGCGGCACGCGGTGCTCGCGTTTCGGGCTGCCGACCAGCGCCGCGGGGTCATCGTCTCGCACGCCTTCGCGGCGCAGGTAGCGGGCGAAGCTGCGCAGCGTGGAGATGCGACGGGCCGCCGAGGCGCGACTGTTCCCACGTGCGTGCAGTTCCCCGAGGAAGCCGCGCACACTCTCGGGCGTGACGTGGGCTGGTGTCAGCGCATGCCGCGGCGTGCCGGTGAACGGCCCGAGGAAGTAGAGGAACTGCACGAGGTCGGCCTCGTAGTTGCGGACCGTGTGCTCGGAGGCATTGCGATTCAGCGCGAGGTAGTCGCGGAAGCCGCGGATGGCGTCGCGCAGCGGGGAGGCAGCGTCGAGTTCGCGGTCGGGCTCGGGCGCACGGCCGCGGCCCGGCCGGAGCGGCCGTGTCACCGCGGCAACCGATCTGGGTAGGGACCGCTCGCCGAACGGTCCGTCAGCTGATCGCCGTGCTCCTGGCTGGGTGTGGCCGCGACGACGGGCGCGGTGAGCGTCTGCTGCCACGCCTGGAGCGCGGTGAGCGCGCGCGCGGCCAGCGCCTCGTTGCGCAGCGCCTTCTTGCCAGGACCACCACCACGACGACCCCGGCCACCAGGCTTCTGGGCGAGCGGGGGCATGATCCCGAACGTGATGTTCGACGGCTGGTAATACTTCGCTTCCGCGTGCGACACGTAGTAGGCAAGCGCGCCGATCGCGGTCTCGCGCGGTGCCACCGTCGGTTCGTCGCCGTGCACGAGCCTGGCCGCGTTGATCCCGGCCAGCAGGCCCGAGGCCGCGGACTCGACGTACCCCTCGACGCCTGAGACCTGCCCGGCGAAGAACAGATCGTCACGCGAACGCACCTGCCATGTCGGTCGCAGCACCGTGGGCCCGTTGATGTACGTGTTGCGGTGCACCATCCCGAACCGGACGAACTCGGCCTGCGCGAGCCCGGGAATCATTCGCAGCACGCGGGCCTGTTCTCCCCACTTCAACTGCGTCTGGAACCCGACGAGGCTGAAGTGGTCGCCGGCCAGCGTGTCCTGGCGCAGCTGCACCACGGCGAACGGAACCTGGCCGGTCCGCGGATCCGGCAGCCCCACCGGCTTCATCGGACCGAAGCGCAACGTCTCGGGTCCGCGATGCGCCATCACCTCGATCGGCAGGCACCCTTCGAAGAACTTCGTGTTGTCGAAGTCGTGCACGGTGGCCGATTCGGCCGAGGTGAGCGCGTCGTAGAACGCCCGGTACTCCGCCTCGGTCATCGGACAATTCAGGTAGTCGCCTTCCCCATCGTCCACACCGCAGGCAGGGCCTTCGACAGACGTAGCCGCCGGACTTTGTCCGGTGGTGTCCACAGCGCCGAGCGTCGGACGAAGTCCGACGCCTACACCTGCGCCGTGCGCGTCACCGGTCATCGCACCGAGTCCGACGCCTACCCCTTCGATGGCGGTGGCATCCACCCCGCGGATGCTGCGGCCCCACCGCGAGGCGCGGAAGACGATCGACCGATCGATCGAGTCGGCGAGGACGATCGGGCTGATCGCGTCGTAGAAGGACAGGTGCTCGGCGCCGACGAGGCGGACGATGTCCTGCGACAGTGCGTCGGAGGTCAGCGGGCCGGTCGCGATGATTACCGGGCCATCGGTGGTGCCAACCGGTGGAATCGCCGGCACTTCGCCGCGAACGACCTCGATCAGCGGGTGCGACGTGATGGCATCGGTGACCGCCTGCGCGAACAGTACGCGGTCGACGGCCAGGGCCGCACCGGCGGGTACGCGGGTCGCCTCGGCGCACCGCATGACGAGCGAGCCGAGACGGCGCATCTCGTCCTTCAGCAGGCCAACCGCGTTGTCGAGCTTGTCGCCGCGAAAGCTGTTGGAGCAGACCAGCTCTGCGAGCTGGTCGGTCTGGTGGACAAGGGTGGGTTGTACCGGCCGCATCACGTGCAGCCGCACGCGGATGCCGCGCGACGCGACCTGCCAGGCGGCCTCGCAGCCTGCGAGGCCGCCACCGATGATGGTGACAGTGTTCATTCAGACGGCCTTCGTCGTTCGGCCGTCGGCCGTCGGGCAGCGCATGGCCTGCGTCAGGCCGAACGCTTCGCCGCCCGCTTGCGGGGAGCGGCAGCGCCGGTGCGCTTGGCAGGGGCGCGACCGCGGCCCTTCTTGCTCGGAGCGCCTTCACGCGCCTTCAGCAGGCCGACGGCCTCTTCGAGCGTGAGCGACTCGATCTGTACGTCCTTGGGCACCGACGCGTTGGTCGTGCCGTCGGCGACGTACGGACCGTAGCGCCCTTCGAGGATCTCGATCTTGGCGCCCGACTCGGGGTGCAGTCCCACTTCGCGCAACACCGTGCGCTTGGCGGTCTGCCGGCGGCCCTTCTTCTCCTGCTTGAACAGCTCGATGGCCTGATCGAGTGTGACCGCGAACACTTCGGCGTCGCCGCCGAGGGAGCGGAACTCGTCGCCGCGCTTCACGTACGGGCCGAAGCGACCGAAGTTGGCGATGATGTCCTGCCCGCTTTCGGCGTCGTGCCCGACCAGGCGCGGCAACGACAGCAGTTCGAGGGCGCGGGCGAGCGTCATCGTGTCGGGACGATCGGCCTTGGTCAGCGACGCCCGGCGCGGCTTCTCCTTGCTGCCCTTCTCGGGAACCTCACCGAGCTGCACGTACGGACCGAAGCGCCCGGTGAGCACGTAGACCGGCAGGCCGGACTTCGGGTCGGTGCCGAGACTCTGCGGTCCCTGCGTCTTGTCCTTCAGCAGCTGCAGCGCCTGCCCGAGCGTGAAGTCGGCCGGCGCAACGTCCTCAGGGATCGACGCATTGGCGTCGCCCATCTGCACGTACGCCCCGTATCGCCCGATCCGGATCACGACCTTCTGCTGTGTCGTCGGTTCGGCGCCCAGTTCGATGACCGGATAGTCGATCCGATCTTCGTTGGTCACCAGGTGACGCAAGCCCGGCCAGCTGTCCTGACCGTTGTAGAACTGCTCGAGGAACGCGGTGCGATCGAGTTCGCCGTTGGAGACCTGGTCGAGATCCTCTTCGACGCGGCCGGTGAACCCGAGCTCGACGAGCTGCCCGAAGTGCTGCTTGAGCAGGTGGGTGACGGCGAATGCGGTGTAGCTCGGGACGAGCGCCTTGCCCTGCCGCCACACGTAGCCGCGACGCTCGATGGTCTGGATGATCGAGGCGTACGTCGACGGGCGGCCGATGCCGTCTTCTTCGAGCCGCTTCACCAGCGAC
>DATJTM010000301.1:0-2697 GCA_035503395.1 Luteitalea sp. | reverse complement strand
CCGTGATTGGATGCCGCAGTGTCGCGCGGTGCGTGAGGGCGAGTCCTTCGCAAACGCTTACAAAGTCTTTCGTCCAGGCAGCAGACTGTCCGACGCCGCGGTTGGCGTCCGCGCGAGGCATAACCAGCCGCGTCGCCCCTTCACTCTCCTCCGTGCCGAGTAGCGGCGTCGGCGACTGCGCCGCGCGCAGGGACGCATCCATCCCTGCAGAATGGCCAGTCGAACCCAACCAGCGCGAAGACGCCATTGTTCATTCACTTCGGCCTCGACGCGCGTGCGGGTCCCGAGTCGCGGCAGGCGGCTCGGGACGTTGAAGCAGGCGATCACTGATACGCGGCACTCGCTGCAGAGACGACGCCGTCCTGTCAGGACCCACCGCGCAGGACCGTCAGCGGTGACGGGAGCGACGCGCAGCACAGGGCCGAAGGACGCAATCACTTCGATGAAGGCGACCACCGCCGCCGAGGAGGCGCATGGCCTCGCCCGGTCGCGACCGTGTGGAAGACGCGCCACATCACGCAAGCCGCGCCGAGCGTGACGATGCCGCCGGCCGTCATGCCGGACGCTCTGAGGCGCACACAGCAGAAGCCGGCGCAACGTGGTGGGACGGCCGCACTACCGGTCACCACCGCCCTCGGGTGTGCGCCAGCTAGTCGCGCCGCGGCAGCATCGACGCGATGGTGCCATCGGTCGCCACCCCGACGATCCACACGGTCGCTCCTCGCGCATGCGTGACGCGATACCGGCGATACCGCGAACCGAGGATGGGGCCTCCCCGTAACCGTGGGTCCTATAACCCGGATGAGCGCCGAGACAGCGTCGGCTTCCGTGTCGCACGTACCGTGCGTTGACGGTGGCGTGGCCAGGGCGGGACCTGATGGCGTCAGGATGCGGCAGCGGTCCGCCTCGTAGCCGGCGAGCGCCAGCGCGACCACCAGGCGGCATGTGGGTACGCACTCTGCACGCGCCTGCGTTCGAGCCCGAACCGTCGCGGCGATGATGTGTCCGAGGTGCTGCCCGCCAGCCGACGCAGGGTACGATCAGGCGATGAGCAAGACGAGTGTGAACGCAGACGCCAAGAAGCGCGCGCAGGAGAAGGTGGCGCAACTGAAGCAGCGCGTGGCGAAGCAGCACGGCGTCACAGCGACGGATGTGAGTACAGGCGATGATGGCGAGCGCGCTCCGTCACGCCCACACGCGGCGCGAGCACAACCTCACCCGGCCGCTCGGACGCAGCGGCCACAAGGACGACGCGAAGGCAAGTAGTGCGGCGCAAGGCGACGATCGGGCGGCCCTGCCTTGGCGCGGCAACCTGAGTCGCGGCGGTGAGGCGCCAGAGCGGGAGCAGCGTCGAGCGCGTCAGAACGGCCAGTCGAACCCAACCAGCGGGAAGACGCCATTCTGTTCGTTCACCTCGGCCTCGACGCGCGTCCGGTTCCAGCCGATCGAGGCGAAGTTCCTGCGATTGGTGACGTTCTGCGCACCGGCGAAGAACGTCACACGACGGCCGCCGATGGTCACGGCGCGATCGACGCGGACGTCGAGTCGCGCGTAATCGCTGGCGCGCACGGCGTTGACCTGCGTCAGGTCGAACACCCCTCGATTCTGCGCGCGCGATGCTGTCTCGTCGAAGGGCGTGAACGGCCGGCCCGAGAGATAGACGAAGCGTGACGACGCTTGCCAGCGTTCGTCGAAGACCCAGGACCCACTCATGTTCAGCACGACCGGATAATCGAACGACCCTGGTCTCAACACATCGTCGAGACCGGCGTGCCGCGTGCGGGAGATGGCGACACTCGCCTGGCCGTACCACCGCCCGCCCGGCTTGCGTTCGGCCAGGAACTCCGCGCCCGTGACACGACCGCGACCCGTGCTGCGCAGCGGGAACAGGATGTCGCGCGTGGCAAAGGTGTCGCCGATGTTGGCGAGCGACAGCTGCGGGATGTCGGCGGCGACCGGGTAGTTGCGGTACGTCTTTCTGTACGCTTCGAGTGTCGCGCGCATGCGGCCGCTTCCCGCGTAGGTAATGCCGGTGACCACGTGGTCGGCCCGGAACGGCTCGAGCCGGCGATTCTCGTCGAAGGCGGCCAGGAAGAGGAAAAAGGGTTGCTGTACGTATCGCCCAACGCTGGTACGCCAGCTCCAGCGATCGTCGAACGCATAGCTGATCCCTGCCCGCGGGCTCACGGTCGTGTCGCCGAGATACGCGTAGCGATCGAACCTCACGCCATAGGTCACGTTCAGGGCAGGCAGCACGTCCTGGGTAGCCTGCACATATGCGCCGGCCTGCGACGACGAGAATCGCCGCGTGAGATCGAAAGGCGCCAGGCCAGGCTCCTGCACGTATGGACTGTCGTTGCCGAACGGTGACGCCGTCGCGTAGTCGATGTCGAAGCGCTTGAGCAGCACGCCCGTCTGCACCTTGAACGCACGTCCCATCGTCGTCGTCAGGTCGTACTTCAACGTCGTCTCGCGCTCGCCCGAATCCTCGCGGAAGACGACGGGACTGCCGGCGATCACTTCGCCGGCCGGCTGATCTGGAGGCGCCACGATGCCGCCGAAGGCGAGGTCCTTGATCCGCTGATCGACGCGCGCCTCGGCGACGCTGACGCCGAGGAGGCCGACGGTGCGCTGCCCGAAGAGCCGCTGCCAGTTGATGCCGGTTGCCGACCGGCGCCCTCGGTAGGTGATGTCGAA
>DATJTM010000300.1:0-14040 GCA_035503395.1 Luteitalea sp. | reverse complement strand
TCCCTGGCTCTCGACGCTGTGTGCCGCCCTGCCGGTGGTGGCGTTGCTCGGATCGCTCGCGTTCCTCAAGGTCCACGCGCACATCTCGGCGCTGATCGGGCTCGTGGCGTCGCTGGCGATGGCGGTGCTGGTCTTCGGCATGCCGGCGCCGATGGCCCTGGCGAGCGCCGTCTACGGCGCGGCGTACGGTCTGCTGCCGATCGGCTGGATCGTCGTCAACGTCATCTTCCTCTACCAACTCACCGAACAGCGTGGCCTGTTCGCGACGCTGCGTCAGAGCATCACTCACGTCACGACCGACGCGCGACTGCAACTCCTGCTCGTGGCGTTCGCTTTCGGTGCGTTCTTCGAAGGCGCCGCCGGCTTCGGCACACCGGTCGCGGTCACCGGGGCGCTCCTGATCGGCCTCGGGTTCGCGCCGCTCGCGGCCTCGGGGTTGTCGCTGATCGCCAATACGGCACCCGTCGCATTCGGTGCCCTCGGCACGCCGATCATCGCGCTGAGTGCGGTGAGCGGTCTCGACCTGCTCGCGCTCAGCGGCATGGTCGGCCGTCAGCTGCCGGTGTTCTCGGTGATCGTGCCGTTCTGGCTGATCGCGGCGTTTGCCGGATGGCGCGGCATGGTGGGTATCTGGCCCGCCATCCTGGCCGCCGGCCTGCCGTTCGCGATCCTGCAGGCGCTGGTGTCCAACCTGCACGGGCCATGGCTGGTCGACGTGGTCGCGGCGATCGCGTCGATGCTGTCGCTCGTCCTGTTCCTGCGTGTCTGGCAGCCGACCGATGGCTGGGAGCCGGGCGACCGCGTCGGCGTGCGTCGCGACGATGGGCTGCCGGTGCCTGGCCGCAGCGAGATCATCCGCGCCTGGATTCCGTGGGCGATTCTCAGCGCACTGGTCTTCGTCTGGGGCCTGCCGCAGGTGAAGGCCGCACTCGACGCGGCGACGACGGTCCGGATACCAGTGCCCGAATTGCACAACCTCGTACAGCGCGTGCCGCCCGTGGTCGCGACCGCGGCGTCGGAACCGGCGGTGTTCGCGCTCTCGTGGCTGTCGGCGACAGGCTCGGCCATCCTGATTGCGGCGATCATCGCCGGCTTTGTGATGGGGTGTTCGGTTCGTGAACTGGCCTCTACGTATGTGCGCACGCTGGCGACGGTCCGTACGTCGTTGCTGACGATTGCAGTGATGATGGCGCTCGGCTTCACGACACGCTACTCGGGGCTCGACGCGACGCTCGGTCTCGCCTTCGCCGCGACCGGCGCGCTGTATCCGTTCTTCGGCACGATGCTCGGCTGGCTGGGCGTCGCGCTCACCGGATCCGACACGTCGTCCAACGTGCTGTTCGGCAGCCTGCAGCGCATCACGGCGGAGCAGCTGGGGCTGAATCCCGTGCTGATGGCCGCGTCCAACAGCTCCGGCGGTGTGATGGGCAAGATGATCGACGCCCAGAGCATCGTCGTCGCCAGCACCGCCACGCGCTGGTACGGCCACGAGGGCGACATCCTGCGCTACGTCTTCTGGCACAGCCTCGTGCTGGCCGCCCTGGTCGGCGGGCTCGTGTTGCTGCAGGCCTACGTGCCGCCGTTCACACGGCTCGTTTACTGATCAAGAGCCGGGCGCCTCGGAGAGGCGCCCCTACCCTCACGTTTCAAATCCAAGTCCCAAGTCCGAAGGCCCAAGGCCAAAGTCCGGAGTGGACTGCCGACTCGCCGACTGCCGACTGCCGTCTCCTGGCGAAGGCCGAAGGCCGAAAGACGAAGGCCGTCTTTGTCCCGTGCTATGGTGCCCGGCGTGAGCCAACTGCCGACCGCCCCCCGCCTGTTGCTCGGGCCTGGCCCGAGTCCGGTCCTGCCCCGCGTGCTCGAGGCGATGACTGCGCCGCAGCGCAGCCACCTCGACCCCGACCTTCTCGCGCTGCTCGACGATGTGCGACGACGGTTGCACGGCCTGTTCAACGTCAGCGACGAGGGGATCGCGTTTGCGGTGTCGGGCACCGGATCGTCCGGGCTCGAGACGGCCATCGCCAACCTCGTGAAGCCCGGCGACAAGGTGCTGTCGATCGTCACCGGCTACTTCGGTGATCGGCTGGCGCTGGTAGCGGAGCGTTACGGTGCCGAGGTCACGCGCCTGACAGGCGACTGGGGCCGCGCGATCGATCCGGCCGCTGTCGACACCGCGCTCGAGCACACGTCGTTCCAGGCCGTCACCGTGGTCCACGCCGAGACGTCGACCGGCGTGCTGCAGGACGTCAAGGCGATTGCGGCACTGGCGCGCGCCAAAGGCGCCCGCATCATCGTCGACGCGGTGACCTCGCTCGGTGCCCACACGGTGGACGTCGACGGCTGGGGCCTCGACGCCTGCTACAGCTGCAGCCAGAAGGGCCTTGGCGCGCCGTCGGGATTCGCGCCGATCGCGTTTGGCGCCGACGCCCGCAAGGTCGCCCAGAGCCGCACCTTCTATCTCGACCTGCCGCTGCTCGAGGGCTACTGGATCAAGCGTGGTTATCACCACACGATCTCGACGCCGCTCGTGTACGCCCTGCACGAAGCCCTGCGCGTAATCGACGAAGAGACGATGGAGGCACGCTCGGCGAGACACGCGCGGGTCCACGCCGAGTTCGTTGCGGCCATCGGCGAACTGGGGTTGTCGTTGCTGCCGCCCGAGGGCGAGCGGCTGTGGACGCTGAACACCGTCCGCATTCCGGAGAGGGTGACCGACGAGGCGAAGGTGCGCATCGCGCTGCGCGACACGCACGGCATCGAGATCGGCGCCGGCCTCGGACCGCTCGCCGGCAAGATCTGGCGCGTCGGGCTGATGGGTGCCGGTGCGACGAGCGAGAACGTGCAGCGGCTCGTCACCGGGCTCGAGGCCGAGATCTAGCACCCACGCATTCGGGACGGCCCGTCTCCCCAGACGGGCCCCGCGCCCTCCTCATAAGCCCGGCAGCCCGAGCCAGCGTCGGTTCGGTTCCGCGCCCGCTCGCGGCGCGCCTGGTCCAACGATTTCCCCGTTGAAAATCGCTGAGTGACGCGACTTGCGGCGCCGTATCGAACTGCTGCCGCACCTCCGATAGTCGCGCACTCCCGAGTTGCGACAGTGCGACCGGCGAATCAGTTCTGATTCGTTGCAGATCGTCGTCGGTGGCTGGAATTGACTCGGGTAAATTCTGGGCCACGCGCTTTCTTCTGGCGAAATTGCCGGTACAATACCGACCGGCCCGCGCTCCTCGCAGACGCCTATGTCCACGCTGCCGCTGCTATTGCCTCTCTCGCTCGTCCTGTCCGGGTTGGATGCCGACCTGTTGCCTGTCGGGGCCGTGATGGCGTCCGTGGGCCCGGCGATCGGGGCAGCGTTGCGGCGCCCGCGCGGGCGGCCGCGCAAGTTCGACGAACCGACCCGTGTGGTCACCTTGACGTTGCCCGAGTCGGTGATTGCCGGCTTGACGAAGATTCACGCCGACCTGGGACGCGCGGTGGTAGGGCTCGTGAGCCGGCGTGGGCAGGCCACGCGACCCGCCGCGGAACTCGTGGTGTTCGGCAGCCGTGCGGTGATCAGCGTGCGCCCGACGCCATCGCTCGAGCGGCGACTCGGCGTCGAACTCGTGCCGATGCCTGACGGCCGTGCGCTCATTTCGTTCGAGACGCCGCAGTCGGTGGCCGACGTCGAACTCCGGCTTCACGACACCCTGGACGATGCGTCGTTGCCGGCCGACGATCGGCACGTCTTCGAAACCATTCGCGACATCCTTCGCGACGCGCGTCGCTCGAAGGACGTCTCGCTCGTCCGCCGCAACATCATCGTGCTCGAATCGGCGACCGGCCTCCGGCGCCGCCCCACCCGAACCCAGAAGGATTGAGATGAACGCACGTCTGTACGCCGTCGCAGGACTCGTGTGCCTGCTCGCTGGCTGTTCCGAGAAATCGTCCACCGGCAGCATCACGGTCACCGCGCCCACGCCCACGCCGACCACGTCGACGCCGACCATCACAGCCGTGAATGTGTCGGGCACCACCGACACGCTGACGCAGGCTGGAGCGACGACGCAGTTCACGGCGACAGTGACGCTCTCGACCGGCGCGACCGAAGATCGCACGTCGTCGGCGACGTGGACGTCGGAGAACGGTGGTGTGGCGAGCGTGTCAGGGCAGGGGCTGGTGACCGCCGTTGGCGACGGCCAGACGACGATCACGGCCACCGTCGGCCAGATGCGGGGTACGCGGCCGGTGGGCGTGCGACTGCCGAAGCGTGCGGCCGATCCCGCCCCTGGGCAGCGGCTGCCGATGCCGGACATCCGCGCGTTCGTGGCCGAGGCCAGCGCTGCCCGTCCCGACCTGATTGGCCAGTCGTGCCCCGGCAACATCAAGTACGTGACCAACCCATGGCTCGACTACATCGTCGACAAGCTGCGTGAGGTGGACACGCGATGGGGCTACAACGCCAAGCCCACGCGATCGGCAGGCGACAACGGCGGCCAGCCAGTCGTCGCGGCCGGTGACGAGGTGGCGTACCACTACAGCGCGGGTCCTGACGAAGGATCGACCGAGGTTTATCTGGTGGACGTGCTGGAGGGACACTGCGGTCCGACGCCGCGCGTGACCTATCGCGTGTTCACGGGCGAAGAGCCGGGCCGCTGGACAGGCGCCCGGCGATTCTAGGCAGGGAACGACGAATAGCCTCGCTTGGTAAGGACGCGCCGCCGGCGGGTCCGACGGTTCAGACTTCGGCCCGCTCGGCGAGCGGGCCCTACCAACGGCGGGGGAAGGACGAACGACGAACGGCGAGCAGATCGTCGCATCCGGGCCGGGCTGGGACAGCCGGCCCTACCTGTTCGAAGGAGTCGTGAGTCGAAGGCGTCAGCCGGCGATGGCCAGCGACGCCGCACCCGATCGCTGCAGGAGCGACAGCACATCCTCGCGGACGCGCACGACATCGCCGACGACGATTGTCGCCGGCGGCACGACCTCGACGGTCTGCGCGAGGATCGTGCGCAGCGTGCCGGTGACCACACGCTGCGTCTCCAGCGTGCCGCGCTCGACGAGCGCAATCGGCGTGGAGGGACGGCGCCCGTGCGCGATCAACTGCTCGACGATCGTCGGCAGGCGCTCGACACCCATGAGGAAGACGGCGGTCGGGATGCGGGCGGCAATCTCCCAGTCGATCGCCGGCGCGCTGTCCTCGGCCTCGTGAGCGGCGAACACGGCGAACGCCGTGGCCACGCCGCGATGGGTGACGGGAATCAGTGCCGCTGCCGGTGCCGCGATCGACGAACTCACGGCCGGAACGACCTCGAACGGCACGCCCGCAGCCGCGAGCGCGAGCATCTCCTCGCCGCCGCGGCCGAACACGAACGGATCGCCGCCCTTGAGGCGGACCACGAGGCGTCCCTGGCTGGCGTGTTCGATCATCAGTCGGTGGATGCGCGACTGCCGGTCGGTGCCGGGCGCGCCAGGCGCTCGTCCCGTGTAGATACGCTCGGCAGTCGCCGGCGCATGATCCAGCAGCGCCGGATGCGTGAGGCGGTCGTACAGGACGACGTCGGCCTGCTCCAGCGCCCGCAGCGCCCGCACCGTGATGAGGTCCGGATCCCCCGGGCCCGCGCCGACGATCAGTACCTTGCCTTCGGCCATCGTTCAGACTCCCTTGCAGGCCCGGCAGACGTCGGACCGGTCACGACCGACCACGCACGACGCGAGCGCGTCGGACGGGCGATCCGCGCGCGCCAGGAACTCGCGCATCGCGTCATCGGCACGGTCGCGTGCCTGGGCGACGACGAGCGCCGGCACACACCCTTCGAGGACGCCTTCCCACAACGCCTGGCGTCGCTCGTACGTATCGATCCGCCGCTTCACCTCGGCCCGCCAACTGCCGAGGAACTCGGACAGCACCGCCGTGTCGGGCGACAGCACGTCGTGCTGGACGCGATCGCGAATCTGCTTGGCGAGGGCCGGACTCGTCCCTGCCGTGGAGACCGCGACCTGGACCGCACCGGATCGCGCAATCGCCGGCGCGATGAAGTTGCAGTTGTCGAGGTCGTCCACCGCATTGGCGATACGACCAGCCTGATCGGCCAGCCGATAGACCCGCGCGTTGAGGTCGCGGTCGTCGGTGGCGGCGTAGACGAGGAACTGCCCGTCGAGATCCGGCAGCTCGAACTCGCGTGCATGCCACACGACGGCCCGCTCGTGCGCCCACCCGGCGATGCTGTCGCTGACGTCCGGGGCGACGACCGTGACCAGCCCGCCTGCCTCGATCAGTCCGCGCACCTTGCCGGTGGCGATGGGGCCGCCGCCCACCACCAGACAGGCGCGTCCATGCAGGTCGAGATAGATGGGGTAGTACATGACTGACCGTTTCCGTCCGACTGTCGGACGGCTACGAATGACCGACCGGCTGCACCGCCGGAGCCGGCGGCACCGGCCGACTTGCGGCCACCAGTCCGTGCAGATAGTCGAAGCCGACGCGATCGCAGTAGTCGCCGAACGCCTCGCCCGGCGTGCGCTCGTCGCGGAACGCATCGAACATCGGACGCAAGGTCGTGCCCAGTTGTCCGAGCGGCAGCAAGTCCTGGAACTGACGGGCGATCCGCGTGCCCGCGACATCGCCACCCAGATACAGCACGTACTTGTCGAGTGACCGGCCGACGAGCGCGACCTCGGCCACGTACGGGCGGGCACAGCCGTTCGGGCAACCGGTCATCCGGAACACGATCGGCTCACCCGGCAGGCCAGCCTCGGCGAGCGTCTCCTCGAAGATGCCGAGGACCTTCGGCAGGACGCGTTCCGCTTCACTGATGGCGAGACCGCAGGTCGGCAGGGCAGGGCAGGCGAGGCTGTTGCGTCGCACGCCGCTGATGTCCTCCACGGTGACCACGCCGTGCTCGCGCAGCAACGTCGAGACGGCGTCACGGTCCTCGTCGCGAATGTCGGAGAACAGCAGGTTCTGCTGCGCCGTGAGCTGCACGTTGGTGCCGAACCGCTCGACGACCGTGCGAATGGCGGTGCGCAGCCGCACGCCATCGACGTCGGCGATGCGACCGCTGTCGATCGGCAGGCCGAGCGACCACACGCCCGGCTGCTGGACGTTCCAGCCGAGGTGATCGATGACGTCGAACTTCGGCATCGTGCGCGCCGGCTGGATCGGGAACGTGACGCGGCTCTGCAACTCCTCGCGGAACTTGTCGACGCCCCATTCCTCGAGCACGTACTTGAGTCGCGCGTGCTTGCGGTTGGTGCGGTCGCCGAAGTCACGATGCACCGTCACGATCGCCTTGACGACGTCGACGGCCTGATCGGGCGTGACGAAGCCGACGATGTCCGCGAGGCGCGCGAACGTGTCCTGCTTGTTGTGGGTCAGCCCCATGCCGCCGCCGGCGACGACGTTGAAGCCGGCCAGCGAGCCATCCTCGTCGAACAACGCGATGAGGCCGGCGTCGTTGGTGAAGATGTCCATGCAGTTGTCGCCGGCAAAGGCGATCGCGGCCTTGAACTTCCTCGGCAGGTACGTCTGCCCGTACAGCGGGTCGTCCTCGTCGGACACGACGGGCTCGCCGTCGACCCAAATCTGGTGATACGCCTTGGTCCGCGGCAGTGTCGCCTGGCTGATCAGGCCGGCGATCTGCTGCACCTGCTGCCGGCGCCCATCGTCGGACACGGCGGGGCAGCACATCACGTTGCGGACGACGTCGCCGCAGGCGCCGAACGTGGTGACCAGCGCGTGATTGAGGCTGCGGATGGTGTCACGCAGGTGACCCTTGACGACGCCGTGGAACTGGATGCCCTGGCGCGTCGTGATGCGCAGCGTGCCGTTGCCGAATTGCGTGGCGATGTCGTCGTGGGCGAGGTACTGCGCGGCCGTCAGCTGGCCGGCGGGCAGCTTGCTCCGCACCATGAAGATGTATTCCTTTGCCGCCGCGCCACGCTTGTCGCGGTTGGTCTGCTCGTAGGACCCGTGGAACTTGATCAGGACCTTGCCGGCTTCGCTCAGGAACGCGTCGGCGCTGGTCAAATCCTCCGACAGCGGGCCACGCAGCCCAACGCTCTCGGCCTTGACCTGTTCGACGTTCATTTTCGACATCACATCTCCCGACGATGGTCGGCAGGGACGCGCCGCCGCGCGTCCGACCACCATCCTCACCACGACGGACGGCTCGGCGAGCCGTCCCTACCGAATCACACCATGACGGCTCGGAGAGCCGTCACTACGTATCGGACGGCTCGGCGAGCCGTCCCTCACAAATCAGAAATCGTCGTCGGCGGCCGGACGGTCGGCTGCGACGAATCCCACGGCGGCGGTCGCGCTGGTGTCGGCGTCGACCACGATGAACGCCCCGTTGGGCGGGTTCTCTTCGTAGGCGTCGACGACCACCGGCTCGGCGAGCTTCAACGACACGGTCGCCAGCTGGTTCAACTGCAGCGTGTCAGGCGGCGCGCCAATCTGCAACGTCGACACATCCACCAGGCCGGTGATCGCGGTCACCTTGGCGCGGACGCGCTGCACGCCGTGCTGCACGAGATAGACACGTCCCAGCCGTAGCGGTTGTTCGTCGAGCCAGCAGACCGTGGCGTCGAGCTGCTGACGGGCTGACGGCAGTTGGGCCGGGCCGGGACGGCCGGTCCTACCTTCACCCTCACCATCCGGTAACAACGAAGAGGTAGGGCCCGTTGTCCCAACGCGGCCCTCAGGTGGCGTTGGCACCACGAGACTGCCGCGGCCGACGTCCACGTCGTCGACGAAGTCGACGCTCACCGACTGGCCGGCCTCGGCCGCCTCGACCGGCGTGCCCAGGTGCGCGAGTGCCGAGATGCGCGTCTGCCGTCCGCCTGGCAACACGGTCACCGCATCGCCGACGCGGAACGTGCCGCTGGCGATTCGGCCGGCATAGCTGCGGATGTCGAGCGCGCCCTCGTTGCGGGGCCGGAGCACCCGCTGAATCTGCAGACGGCCGGGGAGCGTGCTGCGCTGATGCGCGTCGGCTGTCTCGAGGACTTCGAGGAGCGTCGGACCGTCGTACCAGTCCAGATGCGCCGAGCGGCGCGTGATGTTCTCGCCGTGCAGCGACGACACCGGCATGATCCGCAGCGTCTGTCCAGCCGGCTGCACCGGCGCGGCCATCGCGCGGAATGCCGCTGCGATCTCGTCGAAGCGCGTCTGCGAGTAGTCGACGAGATCCATCTTGTTGATGGCCACCACGACGGTCGGGATGCGGAGCAGCGCCGAGATGTAGTAATGCCGGTGCGTCTGTTCGAGCAGTCCGTTGCGCGCGTCGATGAGGATGACCGACACCGAGGCGGTCGACGCGCCTGTGACCATGTTGCGCGTGTATTCGACGTGCCCCGGCGTGTCGGCGATGATGTAGCGCCGCGTCGGCGTCGCGAAGTACACGTGCGCGACGTCGATGGTGATGCCCTGTTCGCGCTCGGCGATGAGGCCATCGGTGAGCAGCGACAGGTCGAGCCCCTCGGCGCCACGACGACGGCTGGCCGCTTCGATCGCGGCGAGCTTGTCCTTGGGCACCGAGCCGCTCTCGTACAGCAGACGCCCGATCAGCGTGCTCTTCCCATCGTCGACGGAACCGGCGGTGGCGAGGCGCAGCAAGTCCATCAGAAGTAGCCCTCGCGCTTGCGCTGTTCCATTGCCGCTTCGGAGCGCTTGTCGTCGATGCGGGCACCCCGCTCGGAGATTTCGGACGATGCGATCTCGCCGATGACGTCATCCAGCGTGGTCGCGCGCGACGACACCGCCGCGGTGCAGGTCATGTCGCCAACCGTGCGGAACCGGACGTGGGCGCGATAGGGCTGCTCGTCCGGCGTCTTGTTGATGTAGGGGGAGTCGGCCCAGAGCAGGCCGTCGCGATCGAACACGTCGCGCTCGTGCGAGAAATAGATCGACGGCAGCGGGATGTTCTGCTCGCGGATGTACTCCCACACGTCGAGCTCGGTCCAGTTCGAGATCGGGAAGACCCGGACGTTCTGGCCGGGCGCGATGCGACCGTTCAGCATGTCGAACAGTTCCGGGCGCTGCCGTCGCGCATCCCACTGCCCGAACTCGTCGCGCACCGAGAAGATGCGTTCCTTAGCGCGGGCCTTCTCCTCGTCGCGCCGGGCCCCACCGATACAGGCATCGAGGCGCAGCTCCTCGATCGCATCGAGCAGCGTCACCGTCTGCAGGATGTTGCGGCTGGCGTACTTGCCGCGCTCTTCCTGGGCCCGGCCGCGATCGATCGAGTCCTGCACGTAGCGGACCTGCAGATCGAGATTCCAGCTGGAGACCAGCCAGTCGCGGTACGCAATCGTCTCGACGAAGTTGTGGCCGGTATCGACGTGCAGCAGCGGAAACGGCACCGGGGCCGGGGCGAAGGCGCGCACCGCGAGGTGCGTGACGACAATCGAATCCTTGCCGCCGGAGAAGAGGATGGCCGGACGTTCGAATTGCGCGGCCGTCTCGCGCAGGATGTAGACGGCCTCGTCGGCCAGTTCGGTCGGAAACGTACTCACCGATGTAACCCGCATTCCTTCTTCGAGGTCTCCCACCACCACCGGCCGGCGCGAGGATCCTCGCCGGGCGCGATGGCGCGTGTACATGGCGCACAGCCGATGCTGATGAAGCCGCGGCGGTGCAGGGGATTGTCCGGCACGCCGTGCGTCGCCAGGTGCTCGAGCATCTGCCCGGCGGTCCAGTCGATCAGCGGGTTGGACTTGAACAGCTGATAGCCCTCGTCCCACTCCACGACCTGCATCGTCTGGCGGTTGGCCGACTGCTCACGGCGCAGGCCGGTGATCCAGACGTCGACGTCGCGCAACGCGCGTCGCAGCGGATGCACCTTGCGGATGTCGCAGCATTCCTTGCGGTCGGGCACCGAGTTGCGGAAGGAGTGCATGCCCTTGCGGCTGACCAGCGCCTCGACTTCGCCCGTGTCGGGGAAGTACACGTCCATCCGCTTGCCGTACTTCTCCTCGGTCGCGTCGATGAGCGCGTAGGTCTCGTCGAAGAGCCGGCCGGTGTCGAGCGTGAAGATGCGGATCGGCAGATCGAGCCGCCAGATCACGTCGGTGATGACCTGGTCTTCCTGGCCGAGCGACGTCGAGAAAGCGGCCCGGCCCGGAAATCGCTCCGCCAGCAGTTGCAGGCGGCCGGCCAGATCGCGCACGTCGAGCGCGCGATTCAGATCGTCGACGTCGATGGAAGCACGTGTCGCCATCAGGCTCCCGTGGCGCCGAAGCCCCAGCGCTCGGCGACGCGACGCTCGAGGGGGGCGAACAGCAGCTGATTGAAGGCGACGCCGACCGCGATGATCAGCACCATCACCGCCATCACCTGGGCCGCGTCGTTGAGGTCGCGCCCGGTCTGCAGCAGGTTGCCGAGGCTGAGCGAGAAGTAGAGCAGTTCGGCCGCCATCAGCGAGCGCCAGGCGAACGCCCAGCCCTGCTTGAGCCCCGCCAGGATGGTGGGGAACGCCGCCGGCAGCACGACGTCGGTGTAGAGCCGCACGCCGCTGGCGCCGAGGTTGCGCGCCGCCTTCACGAAGATCGGTGACGTGTTGGCGATGCCGCTCTGCACGCCGAGGATGATCGAGAACAGCGAGCCCATCACCACCACGAACGTGATCGCGCGCTCGCTGAGGCCGAACCAGAGGATGGCGAGCGGCAGCCAGCACACGCTCGGCAGCGCCTGCAGCCCGACGATCAGCGCGCCCAGCGTCTCACGCAGCAGCGTGAAGCGGACGAGCAGCGTGCCGATCAGCACACCGCCCACGAGCGAGATGCCGTAGCCGGTGAGCAGGCGCGCCATGCTGACCAGGGTGCCGTGCAGGAAGAGACCGCTCTTGAGTCCGCCGACGATGGCGCGGCCAACGGCGAGCGGGCCGGGCATCAAGTAGTCGGGCCACGGGCCGAATCGCGACAGCAGCTCCCATGCGGCGAGCAGCGCCGTGAAGAAGACGAGGCGGCGGACCTGCGTCGATCGCAGGACCGTCGAGGCGCTGGCACGGACGGCCCCGGCACGGCGGGCACCGACCGTCGCGGATGAAGGAAGCGGCAGGGTCTGAAGCTCCATGGGGTCAGGCCTCGAGCAGCGTGTCGTCGGCGGTCGTGTCGGCGAGCGCGCGGCGGAGCACGGTCATGATGTCGGCTGCCTGCTGCATCACGGTGACGTCCTCGAGCGAGCGCGGACGCGGCAGCTCGATGCGGAAGTCGCCGACGATGCGGCCGGGACGCGGGGAGAGCACGAGAACGCGGTCGCCCAGGGCGACGGCCTCGCGCACGTTGTGAGTCACGAACAGGACGGTCTTGCGCGTCGCGGCCCAGAGCGATTCGAGCTCTTCGTGGAGGCGGTCGCGCGTGAGTGCGTCGAGCGCTCCGAAAGGTTCGTCCATGAGCAGCATCGACGGGTCGGTGGCCAGGGCGCGCGCCAGGGCCGCCCGCTGCCGCATGCCGCCCGACAGCTGGTGCACGTAGGCTTTCTCGAAGCCGTGCAGGTGCACGCGGTCGATCCACTCACGCGCGACCCGGTGCTGTTCGGCCTTCGGGAGCGACGACTGCCGCAGGCCGAAGGCGACGTTGTCCTCGACGGTCAGCCACGGGAAGAGCGCCGCTTCCTGGAAGAGCAGCACACGTTCGGGCGAGGGACCGTTCACGGGCACGCCGCCCACGGTCACGGTGCCGGCCGTCGGCGTTTCGAGTCCCGACACCAGGCCGAGCAGCGTCGACTTGCCGCACCCACTCGCGCCGAGCAGGCAGACGAACTCGCCGGCCTCGACGTCGAGATCGGTTGGCGCCAGCGCCTCGACGACCCGGTTGCCCGAGACGTACGTGCGCGCCACGCCGCGCAGCTGCAGGCCGCGTGCGTCGGTCACCGCGGCGCCCCCTGCACGACCGGCAGGCCCTTCTCGCGCAGGACCGCGTTGAGCGGGTCGAGCGCGTAGTACGCCTTGAGATCCGGTTTGGTCTCGCCGAGGAACCCGAGCTCGAACGCGTGGGTCGCCATCACCTCGACGCTCGCGGCGAGCGGGTCGTACGTGAAGTCGATGTGCGGGAACGCGGCGTCGAGGACGGCGGCCGGGATCGTGGCCGACGTGATGCGCCCGATCTCGCGATTGGCGATGGCTTTGGCGTCCGCCGGCCGGTCGGCGATGAAGCGCGTGGCATCGACGTGGGCGCGCAGGAAGGCCGTCACCAGTTCGGGATGCGCCTGCAGGAACCGCGTCGAGACGACGACGTGCGTCGTGGCGAACTTTCCTTCGGGCCAGCGGTCGCGTTCGTCGAACGAGACGGCGGCGCCGGCTTCCTGCACGAGGCGGGTGGCCCACGGCTCGGGCACCCACGCGCCGTCGATCTGGCCACGCTGGAACACCGTCAGGATGTCGGCGTTCTGCATCGGGATGATGGTGACCGGGCCGCCCTCGTCAGAGGTCTTCAGCCCACTGCTACGGGCCAGGTGGCGCAGGGCGACGTCCTGCGTGCCGCCCCGTTGCGGCGTCGCGAAGCGCTTGCCGGCCAGGTCGGCGCCCGTCTTGACCTGCGCGTCGGGCCGGGCGACGAGCAGCGCGCCGCCACTGGACGCGCCGGCGATGACGCGCACCGCTTCGCCGCGACTCTTCACGAAGCCGTTCACGGCCGGACTCGGGCCGACGTAGCCGATGTCGAGGTCGCCCGACAGCAGCGCTTCGATCAGCTGTGGACCGGCGCTGAAGGCACGGACCTGGACGTCGTTGGGGCCCAGCGCCTGCTTGACCAGGCCGTTGGACACCGCCACCAGGCCAACCGCGTGCGTGAGATTCGGAAAGTAGCCCAGCTTCACCGTGACCGGCCCGCCCGACTTGCCACCGTCCGTCGTCGACGAGCCGCCACCGCACGCGCACGCCGCCGCCAGCACGAGTCCGGACAGGAGCCGGGCGACGCGGGGGGCACGGAGGGCGCTGAGCGCGGACAGACGATGGCGAATCACGAAATCCTTGCGAGCGAGACGAGCGGCACGGGCCGCAGAAAACACAAAAGCCCGGAAGCGGTGCGCTTCCGGGCTCTGGGATTCGGGCGTTCGGGTCGGTA
>DATJTM010000299.1:0-7413 GCA_035503395.1 Luteitalea sp. | reverse complement strand
ATGTTGGCCAGCTGCCAGCCACCGATGATGCCGTTCAGGATGCCGCCGCGATTGAGGAACCGTCGGCCGTCGCCGAACGGCAGCTCCCAGATCACGTTGCTGTTCAGCACGTGCGACACGTGGAACTCGGCGCGCGCCTTCTCGAGGCCGGCCCTGGAGTTGTCGAGGAAAGGCTCGAAGCGTGCCTGCGTGGTGCCGGGCGACGTGGCGAGGGCCTTGCTGAACGTGTAGTTCATCTGCGCGAGCACGCCCCTGGACATGCGACGTCGCGCCTCGAGCTGAATCGCGTGATAGTCGGTCCGCGCGTTGCTGACGATCACCTGCCCGGCGTAGATGTTCGGGTTGGGCAGGAACGTCGCCGCTGCGCCTGGCACGCGCTGCGTGATGTAGAAGTCGGCGAGTGATCCGACCTGACCCGTCTGGACGTTGCTGACGATCGTGGCGTTGGTCAACGCGACGCCGAAACCCGGAAGCACCGTCAGCGGCTGGCTACCCGGCACGGCGGCGTTGTACGTCGGATTGAACGGCAGGCCGGCCGCCTGCGCCGCGAAGCCGTTGGCGCGGGCCCGCAGGAAGTCCTGCAGGAATGCGTCCGGCAGTGCGATCTGGTTGTAGTCGACGCCCGTCCACACGTCGCGGCCGAGTGTCCCGACATAGCGCGCTTCGACCGCCGTGTTGAAGCCGATCTCGCGCTCGACGCCGAACGTCAATTGGTGGACGCGTGGCTGCCGGATGTCCGGGTCGACGGTGTAGGCGAGGGCGGTGGGGCTCAGCGCGAGCTGGTCGGTGTAGTTGCGCGGCACCCGGAACGTCGGGGCCGGCACCTCGGGAATGCCCTGGCCTGCGAAGGCGTACAGGTTGGTGCGGTTCAGCGCGCTGTCGAGACCGGCGTTGCCGTTCGAGGCCGCGCGCGCGACGGTGATGGTTTCCTCGTTGACGAACGTCATCGAATACGCCGCACGCACCGACGTCTTGCCGTCACTGAACGGATCCCACACCACGCCGGCCGACGGCGCGAAGTTGTTCCGGTCGGACTTGTAGAAGCCGCCGTCGACGAAGTCGACGGTGCCGTTCGGGTTGAGGACCGTCTGCTGGGGCGTCCCGGTCGACACCGGCAGGAGCGCCAGGTTCCGGTCTTCACGCAACGGGCTGTAGTACTCCCACTTCAGGCCAGCCCGCAGGGTCACGTTCGGGCGGATGCGCCAGCTGTCCTGCAGGAACGCCGAGTAGTTGTCGAGACTGAAGTCGCGGACGTTGGCGAGGCCGGGCACGAAGCCCGAGTCGCGATTGGCCACCTGGAAGGTCTGCGCCACCTGCGACACGACGCCGCCGAGGAAGGAGAGCTGCGCATTGGCCGATGCGAGATCCTGCGCGCTGATGCCGCCCGGAAACTGCCCGGTGGTCAGCTGCACGCCGGCCGGCGCGGCGGCGCTGAAGCCGAAGGTCACGGTCGGATAGCGGCCGAGGAAGTTGTACGGCTGCACGCGGATCTGCTGCAGGCTGCCGCCGAACTGCAGCGTGTGGTTGCCGGCGGCCAACGACGCCGAGTCGATGAACTGGCGCGTCCTCGTGTCGCGTCCCTGGGGCTGGAACGTGACCACCGGATTGACCAGGGCGCCGCCGACGCTCGGCATGTTGAACAGCGTGCCCGAGAACTGCTCGTCGTTGTAGAAGCCGACCGGCGCCAGGTTGGCACCGATGCGCAACTCGTTCTGCAGGCGCGAGGTCGGCGTCCAGCGCCAGGCGCCGACCATCATGTCGGTGGTCGATTCGGTGAACACGAGCGGCTTCGCGTTGATGGTGTCGAGGTCGGTGCGGTCGTCGGTTTCCTTGAATCGCGTGTAGATGAACTCGACGCGGTTGTTGGCGTTGAGCGTGTAGTCGAATCGCATGCCGAACTGGTCGCGGTTGTTCTTGTCGGTCTGGTTGAAGCGGGTGCCGCCGGTGTTGAGACCGTCGCCGACGTCACTGTTGTTGACCGTGCCGAGCGACGCGAAGCGACTCGTGAGCTCCGAGCGCACCCGCGGGTCGAGCCCGAGGCCGGAGAGCTGCAGGACGTTCACCGACCGCTGGGCACCGGCGAGATCACGGTAACGGAACACGCCGTCGGCAAAGTCGGCGTTGCGCGGGATGCGGTTGTTGGGGGTCGCCTCGCTGTCCTGTCGGAACGCCTCGTAATAGCCGAAGAAGAACACCTTGTTGCGGAACACCGGCCCGCCGAACGTGCCGCCGAACTGGTTGCGATTCAGGTACGGCTTCTCGATGCCGTCGCGATTGTTGAAGTAGCGATTGGCGCCGAGCGCGGAATGACGGTTGAACTCGTAGGCGTTGCCGCGGAAGGTGTTGGTGCCCGACGGCGTCACCAGCCGCACCTGCGACGAACCGCCCGCCGAATCGGCGCCCTGCGTGTTGGTGACGATGGTGAACTCGGCGACGGTGTCCGAGGTCGGCCGGTTGGGCACGAAGTCGAGACCGTTGACCCGGATGAAGTTGTCCTGGATGTTCACGCCATCCTGCGTGACCTGCGTCCAGGACGGGCGGCCACCGTTGATCGCGGTGTTCTGCCGGACCGCCGTGCCCGGCACGCCGGCCTGCAGGCGAATCAGCTCGATCGGGTTGCGGCCATTGAGCGGCAGGTCCTTGATCTGCCGTTCGAGCACCGTCGTCGTGACCTCGGTACTGGAGGTGTTCACCAGGTCGACGCCGGCCGTCACTTCGACGGTCTCGGAGAGGTCGCCCACTGCGAGTGCGGCCGCGAGCGAATACTCCTGACCGGGCGAGACTCTGATGCCGGTGTAGGTCTGCGTCTTGAAGCCGGCGAGCGAGAGCTTCGCGGTATACACGCCGACCTCGAGTTGCCGGAAGGCGAACGCGCCGTTGTTCTCGGTGGTGGTTTCGCGCGTGTCGTTGGTGCCCTCGTTGACCAGGACCACGGTGGCCCCGGGCAGCACGCTGCCGGAACCGTCGCGGGCGACACCCGTCACTGCGCCGACCGCGCTCTGCGCGAAGGCCGCGCCGGCGCAGAGGGTCAGGGCGGCCGCGAGCGCGGCTGCCAGCCGTACCATCCTCTCCATCTCAACCTCCAAGGTCCCGTGGGGAGGGAACCTGCACACGCCCAAGGGGCGAAGCGGCCGAATTGTGCCGTGAAGTGGATGAGAGTAATGACGAGCTGCGCGCCGGTCAAGGGCAGACCAGCACGGATGCAAGAGGGCGAAAAGGGCAAGAAGTACAAAAAGGGCGAAAAGGGAGGCTTGGCCCCCTCATCGCCCTTCGCACGGCTCCGCCCCCCGGCCTTCTTGCCCTTTTAGACCTTTTAGACCTTTTGGAACTTTTGCACTCTTGCCGTGTGTCGTCGATCAATCCCGCCGGGGCCGCTGGTTCTGCGCGAGGATCTTCTTGCGCAGGCGAATCGCCTTCGGCGTGATCTCGACGAGTTCGTCGTCGTTGATGAACTCGATGGCGGACTCCAGACCGAGCTTGCGCGGCGGGATGATGCGGATCGCTTCGTCGGCCGACGAGGCGCGCATGTTGGTCTGCTTCTTCTCCTTGCAGACGTTGACGTCCATGTCGTTGTTGCGCGAGTTCTCGCCGATCAACATGCCTTCGTAGACGTCGGTGGCCGGATCGATGAAGATCTCGCCGCGCTCCTGCAGGTTGGCGATGGCAAAGGACGTCGCCACGCCGCTGCGGTCCGCGACCAGCGCCCCCGTCGGGCGGGCTGGAATCGGACCGGCCCACGGCTCCCAGCCGTGGAAGATGTGGTTCATGATGCCGGTGCCCTTGGTGTCGGTGAGGAACTGCGACCGGAAGCCGATCAACCCTCGCGCCGGCACCTTGAACTCGAGACGCACGCGGCCGCTGCCGTTGTTGACCATCTTGGTCATCGTCCCCTTGCGGATGCCGAGCGCGGCGATCACCACGCCCTGAAAATCCTCCGGCACGTCGATGACGACGTCCTCGACCGGTTCGAGCTTGCCCTGCTCGCTGTCCCTGGTGACGATTTCCGGGCGCGAGACCTGCAACTCGAAGCCCTCGCGCCGCATCATCTCGATCAGGATCGACAGCTGCAGTTCGCCGCGGCCGACGACTCGCTGCTGCTCGGGCGTGTCGGTGGGTTCGACGCGCAGCGAGACGTTGCCGAGCAGCTCCTTGTCGAGCCGCTCCTTGATCTGGCGCGACGTCACGTACTGGCCGTCGCGGCCTGCCATCGGCGAGGTGTTGACGCCGAAGATCATCGACACGGTCGGCTCGTCGATCGCCAGGGGCGGAATCGCCTTCGGCGATTCGGCGCTGGTCACGGTCTCACCGATCGTGATGTCCTCGATGCCGGCGATGCAGACGATGTCGCCGGCCGCCGCCTCGGTGATGTCGACGCGCTTGAGGCCTTCGAAGGCGAACAGCTTGGTGATGCGCGTCTGCTGGATCGAGCCATCGAGCTTGGCCACGGCGACGAAGTCGCCGACCTTCACGCGACCGTTGAAGATGCGGCCGATGGCGATGCGGCCGAGGTACTCGCTCGCGTCCAGGTTGGCGATCAGGATCTGCAGGATGCCTTCCGGGTCGCCCTTGGGCGGCGGCGTGTGCTCGATGATGGCGTCGAACAGCGGCCGCAGGTCGGTGCCACGCGTCGCCGCATCGGCGCTGGCCTGGCCGTCACGCGCGACGGCGTAGACGACCGGGAACTCGAGCTGCTCTTCGTCAGCGTCGAGATCGATGAAGAGGTCGTAGACCTCGTTCAGCACTTCCTGCACGCGGGCGTCCGGCCGGTCGATCTTGTTGATGACGACGATTGGCTCGAGGCGACGCTCGAGCGCCTTGCGGAGTACGAAGCGGGTCTGCGGCAGGGGACCTTCCGAGGCGTCGACCAGCAGCACCACGCCATCGACCATCGACAGCGTGCGCTCGACCTCGCCGCCGAAGTCGGCGTGGCCCGGCGTGTCGCAGATGTTGACGATGTGATCGAGGTACTTCACCGCCGTGTTCTTGGCGAGGATGGTGATGCCGCGCTCGCGCTCGAGGTCCATCGAGACCATCGCCCGCTCGGCGACCCGCTCGTTGGAGCGGAACGTCCCCGCCTGTTGGAACATCGCGTCCACCAGCGTGGTCTTGCCGTGGTCCACGTGGGCGATGATGGCGATGTTGCGGCGGTGCGGGTTGGCAACCTGTCGGGCGTGCTCGGCAGCGGACATCCCACCAGTATAAAGGGGCGGCCCGACGAACGGGCCACGACCGACGTGAGGTAGGGATGGCCGCCCGCCGTCCGTCGCTGCGGGTTCTGCGCGGCACGGACGCAGCGGAGTCCCACCGTCACGAGGCCCGGAGAAACTGGGACTGACGGACGGCTCGGAGAGCCGCCCCTACCTACCGAAGGTGAGGGCGACGTTCGGCCGTCGAGCTGGACGCGTTGATAATCGCGTCAGCCTCCCATGCCCGTCCTCCGCTGGATCGCCCACGTCTATCGCGCGACGTTCTGGCTGGCCATCAACCTGGCCATCGTCGCCGGGCTGTACCTGCTGTCGGCCCACCTCGGCCGTCAGGGCCCCGACAGCCAGCCCGGCCTGTACATCTTCCGCGGTATCGCGTCCCTCTGGTTGTTCGCCGCGCTGTGGTCGTGGGCGGTGCGCGGCGTCCTCCGCCGGCCGGCCCCGGTCGCCGACAAGAAGAAGATCACCAAGGCCGAGGCCACCAGGGGAACGGCCGGCTGCCTGGCGCGTCTGGCGGTGGCCGCGGTCGCGTTCGTCGTCCTCGGCAACTACGCCGAGTGGGTGTACGACGGACTGATCGGCTCAGACCCCAGGCACCCCGCGCGGCAATGGCTCGACCGGGCCACCGCCCTGGCAACCGGCGTGTCCGAGCATCCCGACGTCTACGTGCCGTACATCGCCTGGCTGGCGGTGGGTGCCGTCCTGCTCTACGCCATGGCTTCGTTCCTGGCGTCGCCACGACGGATGACCGCGAGGGAAGCGCGCGGCGCCAGCCCGGTGGTCGCGCGCCCCGGTTCGACGAGCCGCAAGCATCGGCGTCCCGACGTGGCGGCAGCCAACGAGGCGGCACTCGCCGCGGCGCG
Source organism: Luteitalea sp. (assembly GCA_035503395.1). Classification (GTDB taxonomy): domain Bacteria; phylum Acidobacteriota; class Vicinamibacteria; order Vicinamibacterales; family Vicinamibacteraceae; genus Luteitalea. The sequence continues at coordinate 1,346 of DATJTM010000299.1, read as the reverse complement.
CAAGCATGGCGCGGCGGCGGCAGCGGGGAGCGCCCGAGCCGTTGGAGTCGCGCACGAGGGTGCGCACCGGACGGATCCGGCGCCCGCGCACCCCGATCACCTGTTCGGGAAGGCGGAGCGCACCAATTCGGGGCAGCGCCGAGGTGGCCGCGAAGACGCCGTACTCGGCGCCCTGCACTTCTCGTCGGGCGACGGCGTCTGGTGGGCGCGACGCGACGGCAGCGATCAGTTCCCGGTCCGGATCGAGGCCGGCGAGGACGGACCGTCGGGTAGCCAGATCGAGATCGCCCGGGCCATCGTCCAGCGCAGCTTCGAGGCGCTGCTCCGCGGGACCGAGGCGGCACGACCCGCGGCCCTGGCCAAGGGGGTCGGCCTGCCGCGCTTCACGATCGCCACGGCCGTCGTCGGCGGCGACAACGGCCGGAACACGCCCGCCACGCTGCACCTGCGATGCGATGGCGACCCGAAGACCGACTACGTCGTCAGGTCGGTCGACCACCTGCAGACGTTCACGGCCGCCTGACGTTCGATCGCGTCGCCCCGGACAGTTGACCCCTGCATGGAACTGTCGCCGGCCCTGATCATCGGAGTCGTCCTGCTCGTCGCGGTCGGCGCCCTGTCGCTGTGGCAGCGCTCGCAGCAGGTGGATCGCACCGGCGCAGGCCGCAGCGCCGCTGGCGGGTCGGCGGCGCCAGCGGCATCGGCGGCCGCAGAACATGCGGCGCCCGCCGAGGAGGATTCGCGGTTCGCGTTCGTCAAGGACGACCTGCTCGGTGTGCTCGACTGGGACGAGGGCGTCTGGAACGCCGACGACAACGCGGCGTTTGCCGACACCGAGGTGATCGTCGAGATTCACGCCCCCCGGTCGGGATTCACCGATGCGCAGCGCGAGATCGTGAAGACGGCGCTCGCGTCGTCGCACGACCTCGACGCCCGCGCCCGCGCCCTGATTGGCCAGGCACTGCAGCGCGAAGGCATCACCGACACGACGATGGAGGCGTACGAGCTGACGGTCCGCCAGCGCGACGATGGCCTGGAGGCCGGCATCGTCTGGTACGACGTGGCCAAGGCCGACCGCGAGATGGGTGTGTCGTCTGCCGACGGATGGAAGACGCTCAGGCTGGAGACGTTCGACTAGGCTACAGGCTACAGCCTACGAGCCTACTGACGACCGCCCGATTGCCGACTGCCGACCGCCGCCGGCCGACAACTGCCGACTGCCGATTGTCGACTGCCGCCCAGGGCGTAGACTGAGGCCAGCCGGCGTGTCGGACGCCGCCTGGGACAGGAGCGACTCGGTGCAACACCTCACGCTCGACCGCGAAGAAGGCATCCTCGTCATCACG
>DATJTM010000298.1:0-6204 GCA_035503395.1 Luteitalea sp. | reverse complement strand
GACGACGGCGCGCGGCGTGCGATGGCGGTCGCGCGTGGTGCGAACCCCGCGCTGCTGCGCCTTGACCAGTTCGAGGCGCAGCTCCGCTCGACCTGAGCGAGCCATCGTTCTCAGGGCTGACCACAATCGCTGTTGTGTCGGCGGGAACGGACGTGCTACAAGGAGGAAACCGCGGAACGAGCGAGGACGGGCCATCGATAGCGCAAGGAGTGCTGTCGGTTCACCCCAACCCCTGTTGGAATTGTCCGTCTCCTTACGTCGCCGGCGACCTGTCGTCCGCCGTCCCACGGTTAGTGCGGTTGGAGCCCGGGCCTGGGCTTCAATCGCACGTATCACCATCCTACGACCACTCTGTGGCAAATGTTTAGCGCGGCCGCGGCCTGCGGTGCGTTACCCCGTCATGCAAGTGTTGCTGTCCCTGGCGCGAGCAGGAAAAGCAGACGTCGCTGCTCATCGACGCTCTGCGAGGATCGTGGCGATGAGCGCCGTCCAGCCCGTCTGGTGACTCGCGCCGGCGCCCCTTCCGGTGTCGGCGTGGAAGTACTCGTAGAACGGGACGTGCGCCTGCCACAACGGATCGCGATCGAAGCGGTCTTCGCCGCCGAACACGGGTCGGCGGCCCGCGTGGTCGGTCAAGACGGTGCGCGCGAGGCGACGTGCGATCTCGTCGGCGACTTCGCGCAGCGTCAGCCACGTACCTGACCCCGTCGGGCATTCCACGCGATAGTCGGCGCCGAAGTAGTGATGGAACGTGCGCAGGGCTTCGATCAGCAAGTAGTTGACCGGGAACCAGATCGGCCCGCGCCAGTTCGAGTTGCCGCCGAACAGCGGCGTCGTCGACTCGCCGGGCTCGTAGTCGACGCGATGTTCCGCGCCGCCGACGATCACCGAGAAGGGATGTCGTTCGTGATGGCGCGAGAGCGCCCGGATGCCGAACGGCGAGAGGAACTCGGACTCGTCGAGCAGGTACCGCAACACACGCCGCAGCCGATCCGGACTGACGAGCGACAGCAGACGGCGTTCACCCTGCCCGGTGACGTGCATGCGGGCGACACTGGCGGCAAACTCCGGACGGTGGTCGAGAAACCATTGCATGCGGCGTGAGAACGCAGGCAGCCCGCGCAGCTGCTCCGAGTCGAGCGTCGCCACGGCGCACAGCGGGATGAGGCCGACCATCGACCGAATCCGCACGCGCTCGTAGCGGCCCTGGCCGAGGCGCAGGATGTCGTAGAAGAAGCCGTCCTGCTCGTCCCACAGGTTGACCTCGTCGCCCTGCTCCTGGTGGGCCATCGCATAGCTGATGAACAGGAAGTGTTCCCAGAACTTGCTGGCCACGTCCTCATAGGCCGGATCGTGCCGCGCGAGTTCGAGGGCGATCGTCAACAGATTCAGCGAGTACATCGCCATCCAGCTGGTGCCGTCGGACTGTTCCAGGTAGATCCCACCCGGCAGCGGCTGTGAACGGTCGAAGACGCCGATGTTGTCGAGCCCGAGAAATCCACCCTCGAACACGTTGTTGCCGCCTTCGTCCTTGCGATTCACCCACCACGTGAAGTTGAGCAGCAGTTTGTGGAAGATGCGTTCGAGGAACGTGATGTCGCCGCGGCCGCTGCGCGATTTCTCGATCTGATACACGCGCCACGCGGCCCAGGCGTGGACCGGCGGATTGACGTCGCTGAAATTCCATTCGTAGGCCGGCAGCTGGCCGTTCGGATGCATGTACCACTCGCGCAGCATCAGGAGCAGTTGCCGCTTGGCGAAGTCGGCGTCGACGAGGGCGAGCGGCACGCAGTGGAAGGCCAGATCCCACGCGGCGTACCACGGGTACTCCCACTTGTCCGGCATCGAGATGACGTCGTCGTTGTACAGGTGCTGCCACTCGGCGTTGCGCGCGTCGCGCTTGCCACCGTGCGTCGGCGGTGGCTGTGCCGGGTCGCCGGTGCGCCAGGTCTTGACGTCGTAGAAGTAGAACTGCTTGCTCCAGAGCAGGCCGGCAAGGCTCTGGCGCATCACCGCCCGCTCGTCTGCCGACAGGGTCGGCGAGATGATCTGCGCGTAGAACTGGTCGGCCTCGGCGAGGCGCGTGGCGAACACCGCATCGACGTCGTCGAAGGTGCCGCGATGCGGAAGCGCTGGCGCGAAGCGGACACGCACCGTCTGCTCACCGCCGGCCGGAATCTCGAGACAGTAGTGCGCCGCAGCCTTGCTGCCCGTGCCGGCCGGGTTGACGGCGTTGGTCACGCCATCGACGACGTACGCGTGGAAGGCGTCCTTGGCGCAGGGCGGCCCGTCGGGATCGCCGTACAGCCGGCGCGCGTTCGTCTCGTTCTCGGTGAAGAGCAGGGGCGGGCGGCCCTCGAAGCTGACGTAGCGCGTGCCGTAGTTGCTCGTGTCGGCCTGCAGCGACGACACGTCGCCATCCGGTGGTCGACGCGTCAGCGTGGGACGCCTGGCACCGCGGGTCCACGACCAGGTGTTCCTGAACCAGATGGTGGGCAGCAGGTGCAGCGTGGCCGGTTCCGGGCCGCGGTTGCAGGCCGTGATGCGCATCACGACGTCTTCTTCATTGGCCTTCGCGTATTCGATCGTCACATCGAAGTAGCGGTGGTCGTCGAAGATGCCGGTGTCGATCAGTTCGTATTCCGCCTCGTCGCGCGAGCGGGCCCGGTTGACGCGCACGAGGTCGTCGTAGGGGAACGCGCGCTGCGGATACTTGTAGAGCATCCGCATGTACGAGTGGGTGGGCGTCGAGTCGAGGTGGAAGTAGTATTCCTTGACGTCCTCGCCGTGGTTGCCCTCGCCGTTGGTCAGGCCGAAGAAGCGTTCTTTCAGAATGGGGTCGCGCTCGTTCCAGAGTGCGAGCGCGAGGCAGAGTTCCTGCCGGCGGTCGCACAGGCCGGCGATGCCGTCCTCGTTCCAGCGGTAGGCGCGTGCGCGGGCGTGGTCGTGCGGGAACGATTCCCAGGCCGTCCCGTCCTTGCTGTAGTCCTCACGCACCGTGCCCCAGGCGCGGTCGCTGACGTAGGGGCCCCAGCGATACCAATGGCTGTCGTGATGGCGGGCGGCGTCGAGGCGGAGGTGTTCCGGAGACGGGGTCACGACCGCTCAACGATAGATCGGTCGTCGCCGATGTGGGCTGTCGGGTTCGGCAGTCACAATTCGATGAAGAAGAGTGAGAGGCTGGCCCGATGACGAACACGGGACCGGCCACCGACGTTCGGTCGATGACTGGCCGGCGTTGGGGTATGACGCGGGGGTATGTTGCCGCGCCGCGAAGCCCTTCGGATACTGCCCGTATGCGCTTCGCTGCCGCCAGCCATTCCTGTCCCATGCAGGCACAGGCGCGGGTCGAAGCACGCCGCGGGTAGGCCACCACCTCCCGACCGCTTCCACTCGCCCCGGTCATTCCGGCGGGTGCGCCCCCGGAGACCGTCACAGGCGCTACTGCCGCGCCGAGGACGAATTCATGAGCCAATACCGCTTCGAGACGCTGCAGGTGCACGCCGGCCAACAAACCGCGCCCGGGACCAACGCCCGTGCGGTGCCCCTCTACCAGACGACGTCGTACACGTTCAACGACTCCGCCCACGGGGCCCGCCTGTTCGCGCTGCAGGAGTTCGGCAACGTCTACACGCGGATCATGAACCCGACCACCGACGTGTTCGAGCAGCGCGTCGCGGCCCTGGAGGGAGGTGTGGCGGCGCTCGCCACGGCGAGCGGGCAGGCCGCCCAGTTCCTCGCCATCGCCACGCTCGCGCAGGCCGGCGAGAACATCGTCTCGACCAGCTACCTCTACGGTGGCACGTACAACCAGTTCAAGGTGTCGCTGCCGCGCCTCGGCATCAACGTCAAGATCGTCGACGGTGACGGCGTCGAGGCCTTCGCGAAGGCGATCGACGACAAGACCAAGGCCCTGTACGTCGAGTCGATCGGCAACCCGCGCTTCAACGTGCCCGACCTCGAGGCGCTCGCGAAGCTGGCGCACGACAACGGCATCCCGCTGATCGTCGACAACACCTTCGGCTGCGCCGGCTTCCTGTGCCGGCCGATCGACCACGGCGCCGACATCGTCGTCGCCTCGGCCACCAAGTGGATCGGCGGGCACGGCACGTCGATTGGCGGCGTCATCGTCGACGCCGGCAAGTTCGACTGGGCCTCGGGCAAGTTCCCGATCTTCACCGAACCGGCGCCCGGCTATCACGGCCTGAAGTTCACCGAGCCGTTCGGCGTCAACGGCCCGTTCGGCAACATCGCGTTCATCATCCGGGCCCGGGTCGAAGGCCTGCGTGATTTCGGTCCGGCGGTCAGCCCGTTCAACAGCTGGATGTTCCTCCAGGGCCTCGAGACGCTGTCGCTGCGCGTCGAACGTCACAACGCCAATGCGCTCGAACTGGCGCAGTGGCTCGTCAAGCACCCCCGCGTGACCTGGGTGAGCTTCCCGGGGCTGAAGGACCACCCGAGCCACGCCCTCGCGAAGAAGTACCTGCGCAGCGGCTCGTTCGGATCGGTGCTCTCGTTCGGCATCGAAGGCGGCAGCGAGGCGGGACGCCGGTTCATCGATTCGGTGCAGCTGGCCAGCCACGTCGCCAACGTGGGTGACGCCAAGACGCTGGTCATCCACCCGGCGACGACGACCCACCAGCAGCTCAGTGACGAGGAGCAGCGCCTCAGCGGCGTGACGCCGGACCTGGTGCGCGTGTCGGTGGGCATCGAGCACATCGACGACATCAAGGCCGACCTCGACCAGGCGTTCGCGAAGGCCGCGACTGCCGGGGCGTGAATACCGTGACCACCGCGATCGGGCGTCAGCAGCTGCGGCTGCCGGCGCCCGTGTCCCTCGAGTCGGGCGCCACGTTGCCCTCGGTGTCGGTCGCGTACCAGACCTGGGGCGAGCTGAATGCCGCGGGCGACAACGCGGTCCTGGTGTGCCACGCGCTCACCGGGTCGGCCGACGTGTCCGACTGGTGGGCGGCGCTGGTGAGCGAGGGCGGCGCGCTCGATCCGGCGCACGACTTCGTGGTGTGCAGCAACGTGCTCGGCAGCTGCTACGGCACCACCGGGCCGGGCTCGCCCGAGTGGGACGCGGTGTTCGGGGCCCATCCTGAAACGCCGGCCGTGACGGTGCGCGACGTCGTGCACGTGCAGCGGCAGTTGCTCGCGGCGTTGGGTGTGCGTCGCCTGCGGCTCGTCATCGGCGGGTCGATGGGCGGCATGCAGGCGCTCGAATGGGCGTTGCTGTATCCCGAGATGGTTGGCGCCATCGCGGTGCTCGCCGCTCCTGCCGTTCATGCGCCGTGGGCGGTCGCCCTCTGCGAGGCGCAGCGGCAGGCGATCTTCGCGGATCCGGAGTGGCCGCACGGCCGCGCCGCTCGCGGCCTGGCGACGGCACGAATGATGGCGATGGTGTCTTACCGGAGCGCGCAGTCGTTCGACGCGCGGTTCGGCGCGGGTCGATCGGATCCGACGCAGCCCTCGATCACGAGCTGGCTCCATCGGCATGGCGAGAAACTCGTCGACCGGTTCGACGCGCGGACGTACGTCGCACTCACGCACGTGCTGGATTCGCAGGACGTCGGTCGCGATCGCGGCGGCGTCGAGGCCGCGCTGGCCACGGTGGAGGCGCCCGCGCTCGTCGTCGGCATCGACAGCGACATCCTGTACCACCCGTACGAGATGCAGGCCCTGGCCGGCGGTCTCCCGAACGGCGAGCTGTTCTGGCTGTCGTCGCCGCACGGTCACGACGCGTTCCTGATCGAACAGGACATCGTCCTGCGCGCGGTGAAGGAGTTCCGTCAGCGTCACGGGTGAACAGCGACGGCCTTCGTCGACAGCCGGCCTTCGTCATTCGGCCTTCGGCCTTCGGCCCGCCCTCGTTTCCTCGGCGTAGCGTCAAACTTTGTCCGACGCTCGACCGCCGGACAAAGTCCGGCGGCTACACCTGACGAAACCGGACGCGCCCCCTCACCGGACGTAGCCGTCCGACTTGTCGGACGGAACCGTAAGGACAGGGGAGACAGCACGAACGACGGCCGTCGCGCCGATGGGCCGCGTTGGGACAACGGGGCCTACCTTCAACGCGTGACACGCTAGAATTCGCGCCATGCGAGTTCGATTCGGCGTCGCCGGCCTCGTGATCGTCGCCCTGGGCCTGGTGACGGTCCGCGCGCAGGTCCGGCCCACCTACAGCGAGGGCGCGGCCGGCCT
>DATJTM010000297.1:0-11528 GCA_035503395.1 Luteitalea sp. | reverse complement strand
CCCGCGCGGCGGCCGACGAACCGTCCCGACGCGCAACCCCTCGCCCTGACTGCGAGCCGTCCCCAACCGCACGATCCTGATCGCCATCGTCTCTCCTTGCGCGACAGGACCGCGCGTCGTGCCTGGTGACGGCCAAGGGTGTCCGTCGCACGTCTGACAGGACGCACCCAATTCGTGGCGACACCTCACCCGGCGATCCCGCCCGGCGGAAACGTGTCGCGCCCGGAGGTTCCGTCATGCCATCTCGTTGGCACCACGTGTCGCACTGTGCGCTGTTTGCGTCTCTCGCCCTGCTTCCCGCCGCCGCATCGGCGCAAGTCATGATCATCGGCGACTCGCCACGTGCCGTCTCGGTCGGCGCGTCACTGGCCAGCGTCGACGGCAAGGGCCGTGCGCCGGGCGTGTCGGTCGCCGGTGAACGCGTCCTCGGCACGGATGGTCTCGGCCGGAGCATCGCACTCAGAGTTCGCGGCGGATCGGAGCGGGTATGGCTTGGCGGCGACGAGACCGGCGGCAGCTACGTCCGACGCCGCCAGATCGGTATCGGCCTCACCCGTTACATAGTCCCTGGCCCGCGCGGCGGTGTGGACCCATATTTGTTTCTGCAGGCCAACCGACAGTGGGTGCATGAACGAGAAGGGATGGCCCGCACCGATGGACTCGGCTTCGGCGCCGGTCTCGACATCGCGCCCAGCGGGTCGCCACGCTCGTTCGTACTGGAACTCGAACTCGGTGTCGGCGAGCCCGCACGGCTCCCGAGCGGTCGCTATCTGGAAGGTGTCGGGCTCAGTCGACTCCACGTCGGCTACAAGCGACGGTTCTGACCTGCAGGCCGGCCCTCTCAGCGCCGGCCGTCACATCAACGGGGAGGAGGCGCTCGGCTTTGGGTATTAAGCATTGCGCGCTGCCGTACCCGGTACCCGGAACCCCGTACCCGGTTGCGCTGACGGTTGCGGTCTCTGAGCTAACCCCTCGACAGATCAAGCTCTCCGGAGCGACAGACGCACCGCTCATTGTGCGGACACCTGCGCCGGCGGGCGCGTGACTTCGACGATGCCGTTCATCGTTCGCCAGTGACCGGGGAACGTGCAGACGAAGGGATAGGCACCGGGCTGCTTCGGCGCCGTGAAGCGGGCCTGCAGCGTCTCGTTCGGCTGAATCAGCCGCATCGAGAACAGCACCTCGGGCGTGTTCGGGATGAAGCTCTTGCCGAACGCGTCCGGCGACGACACCATCGCCTCGGCGGCGAGCCCGACGGTCTCGAGCGCGCCCTCCTTGGCCACCAGCAGGTTGTGTGGCATCTCGTCGCGGTTGACGAACTCGATCACGACCTCTTCACCGGCCATCACGGTGAAGCGCGAGAGGTCGAACTTCATCTGGGCGTTGACCGCCTCGATCCGAATGACGCGCACCACGAGTTCGTCGAGCGACCGCGTGAACGTGTCACGCTCACCGGCCGGCATCCGCGCCGACAGCTCGTGGCCGAACCCGACCGCGTCCAGGAACGCGCGGCCCGTCCGGTCGGCCGGCGGGATCGCGCGCACATGCGTGAGCACCTGCTCACCGATCGCGGCGACGTCCGACGCCGGTACCGCGTTCGGGGGCAGGCGACGGATCGCCGCCATGCTTGCCTGACGGTAAGCCGGCTGTCGCATGAAGGCCGACAGCGCCTGCACAGACTCGGCCTCGTGCCCCTTGAACTGCGGCAGCAGCGCAATCGCCGCCGTGTTCAACGGCACCGCGAGGTCGCCACCAAGCGCGATCGTCTCCGGCGCGGCGGCCAGTCGCAGGCCGTCGCGCACGAACACCACCTTGCGGTTGGCATCGAGGATGGCGACGTAGTAGCCATTGCGCGTCTCCGGCGCCGCCGGCCACAACGCGACCGACTCGATCGGCTTCTCGGCGCCGAGATCGAGTTCCCACCACGGGTCGGTCTCCGGGCTCGTGAAGGCATGCGTGCCGTTCAGCGGGTCGGTGCCGGCGACGGCCGACATGTCGACGCCGGCATCGATTGCCCGGGCCGCATGCCCGCCCGTTGCACCACCGGCGACGATGGTCGACTGCGACGCCTTCCCCGCCTTGGCGATGTTCTGGCCACCGCTCTTCACCTCGACTTCGGTGACGCTCAACACCACGCCCCGGCCAGGACGCACCAGCCGAACGTACCGGCCGGCAATCGCCGGCGCCGGCTGCGCCGTGACTGCCCCGGTGACTGCTGCCGCCAGGGTCGGGGCGAGCACGCTTCGCACGCTCTCGAGTGCCGGTCCGACCGGCAGCTTCGCCGCCGCGCGCAGCAAGTCGATGCGCTGGCGCGGCGTCGTGGCGATCGCCCACGCCCGATCGGCAACGCCATCGGCCTGCATCAATGCCGCGAACGCGCCCTCGCGGACACTGTCGGTCTTCGCGTCACGCGCCAGGCCTTCGATCGCGGAGCGCTCGGCCTGGATGGAGGCGGCGGGTGAACCCGCCAGCAACTGCATCAGCTCGGACGACACGCCACCGCTGCCCGGCGCGCCGTCGGTCCGTTCGACGGCGCTGACAATCTCCTTCGCCACGCTGCTGCCGTTCTGCGTCGCCAGCGCTTCCAGCGCCTCACGCCTCGCCGCAGACGGCACACCGGCCCGCGACAGCAGCGCGTGGTACACCGGCGTGCTGCGCTTCACCTTCGCGAGGTCCTCGGGCGAGATGCGGTCGAGCACGAACGCGAGCCCGCGGGCGTTACCGGCCCCGAACGTCCCGCCTGTCGTGAGCGCTGGCTTCCACACCGGCTCCAGCGTCGTCATCGTCGAATCGAGGACGTACTGAAGGTAGTAGTCCATCGGCTTGTCGAGCACCTGCAGCGCAAGTTCAGCGGAGGCCGTCGTTGGCACGAAACTCAGGGCGCGCACCGCCTCGAGGCGCACGCGCGGCGCGTCGTCCTTCACAGCGGCGCCAAGCAGCGCCATCGCCTTCGGCACGCGGTCGAACCAGTGCTGCAGCACGCGGACGGCGGCGGCGCGGGCGCGGAATTCCTTCGCCTTCAGCAGCTGCTCGAGCAGCGCCGTGTTGACGTGGTCGTGACTTTCCTGCACCCACAACGTCTCGAGCAGGTGATGCTCGTAGTCCTTGTCAGCGCGATCAAGGTTCGCGGTCCACGTCTCGATGGCCGGGAGTACCTCCTTCAGCGGACGCTCGCGCAGAGCCAGGCGAGCTTGATAGCGCGTGCGGTCCTCGTAGGCCTTCAACAGGTCCAGTTGCTGGGCGAGCGTCGCGCCATCGATTTTCGGCGCCTGCAGCAGCGGGCGTCCCTTCGCGGTAATCCGCCATACACGACCGCGTGTCTTGTCGCGACGCGGATCGCGCAGCGAATACTGCATGTGGCCGATGAGCGGGTTGAACCAGTCGATCACGTACAGCGCGCCGTCGGGGCCGAACTGCATGCCGACCGGGCGGAAGTTCGGATCGGTCGACTGCAGCAGCGGCTCGACCTCGATGCCGACGAAGCCGGAGCCTTCCTCGACGGTCTTGAACTGCTTGATGCCCTGGAAGCCGATGGTGTTGTTGTAGAGGAAGTTGCCCTGAGCGGAGTCGGGGAAGTGCCGGCTCGACACGAATTCGCTGCCGCTCGTCGGCCGCACGCGCGTCAGTGTCCACTCCTGCATCGAGCGCTGCTTCTGCGGGTAGTTGACGTGCCCCGAGAAGGCCGTGCCCCAGTAGTTGTAGCCGTTGGAGGCGTCCGAGACGAAGTTCTGCCCCCAGCGATCGATGACGTGCCCCCACGGGTTCGCGAACGGATACGAGACGAACACGTCGAGCTTCTCGGTGCGCGGCTCGTAGCGCCACACGCCGGCGTACGCAAGACGACGCGGACCGTACGGCGTCTCGACCTGCGAATGCAGGAACGTCCCTTCCTGGAAGTAGAGCGCGCCGTCGGGTCCCCACGTCCAGGCGTGAATCGAGTGATGGCTGTCCTCGGTGCCGAAGCCGTGCAGCAGGATGCGCCTGCTGTCGGCCTTGCCGTCGCCGTCGGTGTCCTTCAGGAACACGAGGTTCGGCTGCTGGGCGATGTAGACACCGCCATCGCCGATCGCGAAGCCGGTCGGGATGTACAGACCGTCGGCGAAGACGCTGGACTTGTCGGCCTTGCCGTCGTGGTTGGTGTCCTCGAGGACGATCAGCTTGTCGGCCGGCTTCTCGTCCGGCTTGACGTGCGGATAGGTCGGGGACGTGAGCACCCACAACCGCCCACGGCCATCGAAGGTCATGAACAGCGGTTTGGCGAGATCCGGGAACTCCACTTCCGACGCGAACAGCGAGATCTCGTAGCCGTCGGCAATCTTCAGTCGTTGCAGCGCGATCTTCGGATCCTGCGACTCGAGATCGAGCGCGCCGCCCTTGTTGGGCTCCGGCCGAATCTCCTGCGCGGCGATCGAGCCTGCGCCAGCCGCCGTCACGATGGCCGCGGCAATCATGGTGCGGACTGCATTCATACGCCCTCCGCCGGTGACGTGGCCGGGCGTGTCGCGCCGGCCGGTTTGCGTGGACCAGCCGCCGTCGGCTTGCCAAGCGCGCGCGCGTCACGCGCAATCCGCTTGTCCTGCGCGGCAATCATCTCGTCGAGCTGCTTCATCTCCGGCGGAAAGTTGACCGATCCGAACGGCTCGAGGCGGCGTCCGACGACGTATTCGGCGTTGAGGGGGCGGAAGCGCAGGAAGAACAGGCGGTTCTTCTCCTCGATCACGGCCTTCAGCGTTGCGTAGGCCTTGCCGCGCGTCATCGGCGGACCAGTCGCGAGTCCCAGCTTCGCCATCAGGATGTCGGCAAAGATCCGATCGCCGTCTTCATTCAGGTGCATGCCGTTGACCGTCAATGGTGCGGTGGCCTGCGCCATCGCCTCGCGGGTAGGCGTGAAGACATCGACGAAGGGCACGCCGACCTTCGCGGCCACGCGACGCATCGCGTCGGTGTACCGGGCCAGTTCGCGGTTACGTCCGTCGACGTCGACGTGCACCAGGTTCGGCAGCTTCTCGTGCGCGATCGGCGACACCAGCACGAGCCGTGGTGCACTGGTGCCGTTGTACTTCGCGGCGCGATGCGCCGTCACGTAGGCTTCGAGATCCTTCTCGAACGTGGGTACGCCCGCTTCGCCCTCGAAGGACTCGTTGGCCCCGAAGAACGCGAGGATCACGTCGGCCTTCTGCCGCGTGAGGTGCATCGGCGCGTCGCCGAAGTTGAGCGGGCGCGGCTGCAGCGTCAGCGTGTCGGCACTCCACCCGAGGTTGCGCACCGTGAGGCCGAGCGCGGCCTGCTTCACGAGCAGCGTCGTCTCGAAGTTGTTGAAGTACTGCTGCCGCTCGGCCAGCGTGTTCCCGATCAGGACGATGCGATCGCCCTGCTGCAGGGTGAGACTCGGGCCATCGGCCGTGGGAGCCGTGGCCGGCTGCGCCGTCGCCGACGCCGCGAGGGCGACGCACGAGAGCAGCGGGGCTGACGCCCGCCTGAAGAATCTGGTGTGCATGAGGGCCATCCGATCTGCCGGACTGTAGTCCGCAACGGCAGGCCCGGGCAAGGTTTCGGGCCGGTTCAGGCGGGGTCGAGGGCCAGGGCCCGCATCAACGCCAGGCCGTCTGCCAGCAGGGGCTCGGTGTCGATGAGGTGGCTCCTTGCATCGCCGATGCGGCCGCCGGCGTTGCCGGTCGCGGTCAGATGCGCATCCGTGATCCGCCGGAACAGGTCCTCCGGCCAGCTGGCGTGCGCGGGCTGCGACGTATCGAACTCCGAACACCACCGCCACACGCGTTGCCCGTCCTCGAGCACGGGCACCTGGTACCGCACCAGGCGTTTGTCGGCGACCTCGACGATGTGCTCGGCGTAGTGGAGGAAGGTGACGGCGTCGTGGTCGCTGCCAAGGAGGAGGATGCGGCCGCCGAGCGTGACCAGGTGATCGAGCGCCGAGCCACGTCCGAACGGCAGGTCCCACGGCTGCGTCGCGAACAGCCGGTCGGCATGCGGCCCGTGACAGATGAAGCGCGCGACGTGATCGTTGGCGACCACGCCAGGCCAGGTCCGCAGCATCTCGACGAGCGCGCCGTTGTCGCGCGCCGAGCGGGCCGTCCGCGCATCGAAGGCCGGCAGCTTCTCGAGCAGTTCGGCCTCGACGTCGGGCGGATGGCAGTCACGTCCGACCTCGTCGTAGCCGTCGGGGCAACTCGCATACATCAGCAGCGAGCCGGTTTCGCCGACCGCATCCTTCAACGCGAGGTGAATCTGATCGGGCCCGCCCGCCACCGGTCCGACGGCACGCACGGACGCGTGCACCATGACGACGTCGCCGTCGCGGATGCCGAGCGCGCGAGCGTGGTCTGCGAGTTGGTCTCGTGTGTACATAGGCGTGGAACCGACCGACGAGTCGGTCGGCTACGAAGGGAAGGCCAGACGTGCTGAGCGTCGCGCTGAAGCTCGACGCCTACGAAGATGATGCAGACCGGCCGCCGTCGCGTGCTGCTTCCGAAGGCCGAAGGCCCAATGACGAAGGCCGGCGACCTTGCGGGACGACGCGAGCGCGGTACCCGGTGCCCGGTACCCGGTACCCGTTTCCCGGTCTGGGCGCTACTCCTCCGTCTTCCAGTGAATCGCGTCGAACGGAATCGACTCGGTGCGCTGGCCGATCAGGTGCTTGACGATCTGCTGCGCATGGAAGCGGCCGTTCTCGATGAACCAGCGATTGGTCTTGAGGCCGCCGCAGACGGTACCGGCCACGAATACGCCTCGACGCGCCGTCTCGAACGTGGCTTCGTCGAAGACCGGCGTCTTCCACCCATCGTCTGCGAACGTCAACCCGAGACGCTCGAGGAACGCGAAATCCGGCAGGTACCCGGTCATCGCCAGCACGAAGTCATTGGCGAGTTCGTGTGGACCGTCGGGCGTGCGCAGCAGTATCGACGACTCGCGGATCTCCTCGACTGTGGTGTTGAAGAACGCCTGGATCGACCCTTCCTTGATGCGGTTCTCGAGGTCGGGCTTGATCCAGTACTTCACGGTCTCTGACAGCGCTGGTCCTCGGATGATCATCGACACGGCGGCGCCATGCCGGTAGCAGTCCAGCGCCGCCTTCGCGGCGGAGTTGCGGGCGCCGATCACGGCCACGCGCTGCTGCACGTACGGATACGGCTCGCGGTAGTAATGCGTGACCTTCGGCAGCTCCTCGCCGACCACGCCGAGCCGGTTGGCAACGTCGAAGAAGCCTGTCGCCACAACGACGTGACGGGCACGATGCGTGCCGCGCGAAGTCACCACCGTGAAGTCGCCGGCGCTTCCCTGCAGTTCGAGCACGCGCTCGTACAGCCGCACGTCGATACCTTCGCGGGCCGTCACGCCGCGGTAGTACTCGATGCCCTCTTCGCGCGTCGGCTTGTATCCCTGGACCGGAAACGGATGGCCGCCGATCTCGATCAGGTCCGGCGTCGAGAAGAACTCCATCCGCGCCGGATACCCGACGATGGAGTTGACCAGCGCGCCCTTGTCGATGACGCGCGCGGTCAGCCCGGCCTTGCGCGCCTCGATGGCACACGCGAGGCCGACGGGGCCGGCGCCGATGATTGCGACGTCGACGATGGGATCGGGGGACGGGCCGCCAGAGTGCACGGAACCATTGTCGCGCGCCCACGGCACCCGGACGGCGATATGTCGCAGCGACCGGCAGGAGCCGACAGAACCGTCCGACGACTTGTCCGCCGTAGCCTCGGCGAAGGCGGAAGTCGGACGGCTACGAACCCGGTGCCTGCTGCAGCGATGTTGCCGAACCCGGTCCCCGGTCCCCGGTCCCCGTCTCCCGTCTCCCGTCTCCCGTATCCCGTATCCCGTATCCCGTTAGTGATACCGTCCCGTTGTGCACCCCAGCCTGGAACAGCTTCGCCATCTGCAGGATCTCGAGCGTCAGGCCGCCGCGCTGCGAGCCGACCTCGACGCCACCGAAACCCGTCGTCGCGACATCGAGGCGCCGGTGAACGCGGCGAAGCAGGCACTCGACGGGCTCACCCAGACCATCGAGGACCGACAGACGCAGCGACGCGCCGGCGACCGGGACGTAGCCACGATCCAGCAGCGGTTGACCAAGTATCGGCAGCAGCTGATGGCTGTCACCAACTCGCGCGAGTACGAGGCCGCGCAGCACGAGATCGCCAAGGCCGAGAGCGATCTCAAGGCGCGCGAGGATCAGACGATTGCGCTGCTGTTCGAAATCGACGAACTGACGCCGCAGTCGGAGGAGGCGGGTCGAGCGCTCGCCGAGCGGACGGATGAGGCCGGACAGGCGCTGGCCGGGCTCGCGGACGAGACGCAACGGCACAAACTCGAACTGGCGTCGGTCGACGGCAGCATCGCCGCGCTGCGGCCACAGATCGCGGCGCCCGCGCTCGCGATGTACGACCGCACGTCGAAGCGCTTCCCGCGATCGGCCGTGTCCGAATTGAAAGGCGAGCTCTGCGTCGGCTGCAACGTCAAGATCCGACCGATGCTCGCCTCCGAAGTCCGGAAGGGTGAGCGGATCGTGCAGTGCGAGAACTGCACGCGGCTGCTGTACGCCGTGAAGCCGGCGCCAGCCGCCGCCGCACCCTAGCTGCCGCTGCGCGTCACCGGCTCCAGCTTCGCGATCGTCGTCGTCGCACCCTGCTCGCGGCTCTCGAACGCGACGTACACGAGTCCGTCCGGCCCCTGCCGTACGTCACGAATGCGGCCGCGCCGCTGCACGAGCTGCTCGACGTTGGTCACGCGCGTGCCATCCATCGTCAGGCGCACCAGCATCTCGCCGGCCAGCCCGCCGACCAGGAAGCTGTTCTTCCATCCCGGAAACGCCGAGCCTGTGTAGTAGGCGAGGCCCGATGGTCCGATCGACGGCACCCAGATGTGCGTCGGCGCCGTGAATCCCTCACCCATCGTGCCGGCATGGATGGCAGCGCCGGTGCGATACATCACGCCGAATCCCACGACCGGCCAGCCGTAGTTCTTGCCGGCTTCGGCCCGGTTCAACTCGTCGCCACCCTGCGGACCGTGCTCGTGCAGCCAGACGTCGCCGGTCGTCGGATGCACGATCAGGCCCTGCATGTTGCGATGGCCGTAACTCCAGATTTCCGGCAACACGCCGGCCTTGCCGACGAACGGGTTGTCCGTCGGCACCTTCCCATCGTCGTGCAATCGCAACACCTTGCCGTTGTGCACGGAGAGGTCCTGGGCCGGGTGCTTCGTGAGATCGCCGGCGGGGAGGACCTGTCGGTCACCAATCGTGACGAACATGTAGCCCTTGCCGTCGAAGGCGATGCGAGACCCGAAGTGTCCCTGCCCTTCCGACCAGGCGTTGGCTTCGAGCAGTTCCTGCACGTCGGTGAGCGCGTCGTTCTGGAACTTGCCGCGGATGACCGCAGTGGTGTTGCGCTTTCCGTCAGCGGCTGGTTTCGAATAGGTCAGGTACACGAAGCGATTGGTGGCGAACTGCGGATGGGCGACCACGTCCATCAGGCCGCCTTGCCCGCCGGCAGCTACGCGCGGCACGCCGGTGACAGCCGTCGGCAGCAGCTTGCCGCCGCGCACCACGCGCAGCCGGCCTGGCCGTTCGGTGACGAGGATGTCCCCGCCCGGCAGGAAGGCCAGCCCCCAGGGTATCGACAGGCCTTCGGCCACGGTGACGAGCTTGTAGTCGTGCTGAGCGGAACGCAGGGTGTCCTGCGCGGCAGCGCCGGACGAGACGAGCAGGGCCGCCGCGGCGGCCACGACGCGAAACGAACGCAGAGAAGTCATGAACGCTCCTGAGGTGGCCATCATCCTGCCACGAATGCCCCCGCCGCCATCACCGCGACGGAAGGAGGGTACGATCGACGCGTGATCACGGCGTATACCGACGGCGGCGCGCGCGGCAATCCCGGACCGGCCGGCTATGGAGTCCACATCCTCGACGCACACGGCCAGACGCTGGCCGAGCTGATCGGTCCGCTGGGACGGGCGACCAACAACGTGGCCGAGTATTCGGGACTGATCGCGGCGCTCGAATGGGCCGTGGAGCACGGTCACACCCACGTCCGCATCCGCATGGACTCCGAGCTGGTCATCAAGCAGATGCGCGGCGAGTACAAGGTCAAGCACGCCGGGTTGCAACCGCTGCACGCCGAAGCCAGCCGTCTGGTCGGCCGGGTCGGGCGTGTGACGTTCGAGCACGTCCGACGCGAGCAGAACAAAGTCGCTGACGGCCTGTCCAACGCGGCCATGGATCAGTCCGAAGGCAAGCCGCCACGGGCCGAGATCGCCGTAGTCGGCGCTGCGGCATCGGCAGCAGATGCACCGCTGGCGCCGAGGGAGATCAGCATTCCCCGCCCGCCGAGACCGTCGCACGCAAGCCGCCCGGCGACGAACAACGCGCCTCGCTTCGACTTCGATCTGGATTGAGCGCGATTACCGCCGCCTGATCGCGGCGGCCATCCGTCCCGCCGCGGCGCCACTCACGCGGTACGAGTGGAACACGTCGGCGTGGGTCGCCGTGCACACGCCGGCGAGATGGACCTGTGTCGAGGGGACGCCGGCGCCCGTGAGTTGATCTCGGGTGGCGGTCCACAGGTCGAGCAGGTATTTCCCGGGGCGCTCCCTCGGTCGCCACCATGTACCGTGCCCGGCCTCGACCGGGTAGGCCGCGGCGAAGGCGTCGACGACTTCCGGTCCCACCTCGTAGGCGTCTGGTCCGATGCTCGGCCCGACTGCCACTACCAGATCCTCGGGATGGCTCGCGAACTGCTGCCCGAGTAGCGCCACCATGCGAGCGGCGGCGCCGGCCACCGTGCCGCGCCACCCAGCGTGCACCGCCGCCACGGCACCCGTCCGCGCGTCGGCGTAGAGAATCGGGACGCAGTCCGCGGTCCGCACCACGAGGGCCACGTCGCGACGGTCGGTTGCGAGCAGATCCCCCTCCGGCCACGCGCCGTCGCACGGCTGCACGTCGGCCGTGTGCGCCGTCACACCGTGCACCTGCCGCACCCGCCACAGCTGCAGGTCGCGCACGCCCAGATGTGCCGCCAGTGGCGCCCAGCCGTCTCCGGCGTCGGCATGGGGCAGGTCGAGTCCGCGTGCCGTGAACACGTGCGAGGCGAGAGGCGTCAGGGCATCGCACTGGAGCACGGCGCCCCACGGCGCCTCGACCCAGCTGAACGACGGATTCGGTTCGGGCAACGTCATCGTCGCCATGATGCAACGCCGGTTGCTTCACGACAACGCGGCGTACCGTCGGTCGAACTCGGAAGAATTCGGTGGATTGCGGGGGGCAGCGGCTATCACTGGCCGTTCGGTGACAACGCTCGTTCACGTGCACGCATCCTCGGGATGCGAATGGCACTCGACCGCCGCTCCCGTACGCCCACGCCAACCCATTGTTCGAGCATCACTTACGTGTCTGACTCACGGGGGCGCGAGGAGATGGCGCGACCTTTGATGTGTAGGGGTGCGGGTGACAGCCTCCCCGTCGCGCGCGAGTGATGCGCACCGGGCCAATTGGCCACCAGGGACAAGGCGCG
>DATJTM010000296.1:0-3339 GCA_035503395.1 Luteitalea sp. | reverse complement strand
CCTGGGCTCGTCTTCTCGTGCCGACGCGCAGCCGCGCACCGTCGACTTCGAGGCGCTGCCCTATGCACCTCGGCATGTCGTCTGCTACCGGACGCCGGCGCCGCTGACGATCGATGGAAGGCTGGACGAGGAGGCGTGGGGCGCCGTGGAGTGGTCGGCGCCCTTCGTCGACATCGACGGCGTGCGGCCCGTCCGCCACGCCACCCGCGTCAAGCTGTTGTGGGACGACCGCGCGCTCTACATCGCCGCCACCCTCGACGAACCCGACCTGTGGGCGACGCTGAAGGAACGCGACGCGATCATCTTCAACGACCATGATTTCGAGGTCTTCCTCGATCCCGACGGCGACACGCATGCGTACTACGAGCTCGAGGTGAACGCCCTGGGCACGCCGTGGGACCTGCTGCTGGTGCAGCCCTATCGCGACGGCGGTCCCGCCATCCACGACTGGAACATCAGCGGGCTGAAGGTCGGCGTGCAGGTGCGGGGCACGTTGAGCAGGCCAGGCGACACCGACGAGGGCTGGACCGTCGAACTCGCGCTGCCGTGGGCGAGCCTGCGCGAAGCCGCCAACGACCATCGTGCGCCGCGCGACGGCGAGCACTGGCGCCTGAACTTCTCACGCGTGCAGTGGACGCTGGACGTGCGAGACGGTGCTTACAGCCGCCGGCTCGACGCCGCGACGGGCAAGCGCCTGCCGGAAGACAACTGGGTGTGGAGCCCGCAGGGTGCCATCGACATGCACATGCCGGAGCGCTGGGGCGTGCTGCAGTTCACCGACGCGCCGGCCGGGTCGCGGACCGTCGGCTTCGTCGAGGATCGCAACGACCGCGTGCGCTGGGCGCTGCGTCGTCTCTACTATCGCCAGCGGACACACCGTCGGACGCAGGGCCGCTACGCGACCGACCTCGCCGCGCTGCGCGTGAGCGACATCCGCGTCGAGGGGCTGCAGTTCCGTCCCACGCTGCACGTCACGCCATCGATGTACGAGATCATCGCGGCCGGGTTCGACGACACGACCGTCCACATCCGCCAGGACGGCAAGGTGTGGACGTCGCGGACGACACCGCGCCGGTGATCGATCAGGGCGTCGGGTCGTCCGGGGCGCCTTCGTCGCCGGCTTCCTGAGCGCCGACGCCTTCTGTCGACTGTTGCAGTTCGTCGTGCAGCTTGGCGGCCAGGCGCGCCGCGTGCTGTTCTGCCTGCTCCCGTGTCTTGTGCACGGCCGCTCCTGCTCCCTCACGCAACAGCTTGCCGTCCTGCACGACGGTCCACGCAGCGCCCTGCTGCAGCACCCGAATCATTCCGATGTCGCTTCCTACCCGTCCGACGGGTCGTCGACTACCACGTGGCCCTGCCAGGGCGACACGATCTCGCGCGCCAGGCGCGCGGCTTCATCCGGTGACCCGACCGGCTCGTCCAACACCGGCTCGCCCCGATAGTTGAAGATCCCGAAGCCGGTCACGTCACGACACACGTAGACGTCACCGACCGCCACCTCGTCTCGTCCGGCTCGAGACAGCCGCGCACCCGCAGCGACTGGATTGTGGTCGTTCGACGGGTGAGAGTAGGACATGGGCTCGCTCGAGAGGTCTGGCCACCTTGCGCCGTGCCAACCCCTACAGCACACGGCGTGCCAGATCCCTGACGAAGGTAAGGACTTGTCCCTAATGTTTCGTCAGGCAACACCGAGATGGAGGACATGGTCGATGGCCGCGAGGTCGACCGGCTTGACCAGATGCGCGTCGAAACCCGCCGCTCGCGACCGGGCCCGATCGCCAGGCTGGCCATACCCGGTCAGTGCCACCAGGCGCACGTCCGCCAATCCCGGAATCTGCCGGATTTTCACGGCCAGTTCGTGCCCGTCCATCACCGGCAGCCCGATGTCGAGCAGGGCTACGTCCGGACGGAATTCGGCCGCGCGTTCGAGCGCCGTGGGCGCGTCGTGCGCCACCGCCACGACGTGCCCGCGAGCCGTCAGAATCGCGGCGAGCATCGCCGCGCCATCCTCGTTGTCGTCGACGACGAGCACGCGGTGCGGCACCGGCATGATCGAGTCAGCCAGATTGGCATCTGTAGCATTCGACGGCAGGCTGCCGGTCGGCAGACGCACTTCGAACACGCTGCCCCGCCCGGGCCCAGCGCTCTCGGCCGTGATGGTGCCGCCGTGGCGCTCGACGAGGCTCTTGACGATCGCGAGCCCGAGGCCGAGGCCACCATGCGCGCGGTCGTTCGCCTGCCGGGCCTGCACGAACAGCTCGAAGATGCGTGGCAGGATGTCCGGTGCGATGCCGACGCCCGTATCGGTCACCCGCACGACGATCTCGTCGTCGACGCGCTGTGCGCCAATTTCCACATGCCCGCCGGGGTCGGTGTATTTGGCAGCGTTGGTCAGCAGGTTGGACAGCACCTGGCTGAGGCGCGTGGCGTCGCCGACGACGTCGAGGCGCTCGCCGGGCAGGTCGATGGTGAGGTGCTGGCCACGCTCTTCGAGCAGCGGACTCACCTGCTCCACGGCCTGACCGACCACGTCGGCCATCTCGACGGACTCACGCCGCAGATCCACCTTGCCGCGCGCAATGCGCGACACGTCGAGCAGGTCGTCGACCAGGCGTGTCAGGTGCTCCACCTGTCGCTCGATGACGGCGCGCTCGCGCGTCACCTCCTCGTTGCCTCGCAGCTTCATCAGTTGCAGGGCAGTACGAATCGGCGACAGCGGATTACGCAGCTCGTGCCCGAGCATCGCGAGAAATTCGTCCTTGGCGCGGTTGGCGGACTCGGCTCGGCGCTTCTGCGCCTCCGCCTCACCGCGGGCCCGCTGCTCTCGTTCGACCGCCTCGTGCAGGGTGCGCGCGAGCCGGGAGCGCTCCATCGATTCCCAGCACCGGCTGGCCACCTGCCGCAGGAGATCGACCTCCTGCCGACGCCAGTCGCGCGGCGCTCTCGCCTGCACGGCCAGTGCACCCACGCAGCGTCCGGCCTCGTGAATCGGCACCCACACGAGCGACCG
This sequence comes from Luteitalea sp., assembly GCA_035503395.1. Taxonomy (GTDB): domain Bacteria; phylum Acidobacteriota; class Vicinamibacteria; order Vicinamibacterales; family Vicinamibacteraceae; genus Luteitalea. Next base: position 329 of record DATJTM010000296.1, on the reverse strand, counting down.
CGTGTGGGCATGCCGGTACGACGAGCGCAGCGACTCCTCGATCCGCGGATCGGCATCGCTGTCGACGACCACCCACGGTGCATCGTCGCGCATCGCCTGCAGGCACGCCGTTCCGAAGCCCGAGAAGGTCGCGGCCCGACGCTGGTCCGGCGCGGCGTTGGGATAGGTCCCGGTCACCGTGAAGGTGTCCTGGTCGTCGTCGACCACGGCGAATGCGCAGCGATCGACCTTCATCGCGTGCCCGAGCACCGCCGCGGCGGTTTCAGTCACCTGTCCCGCTTCCGACAGCGGCCGCAGTGCGTCGTCGAGTCGGGACAGCAGGTGCGCGC
>DATJTM010000295.1:0-11535 GCA_035503395.1 Luteitalea sp. | reverse complement strand
CGAACATCCATGTCGTGGACGGCGTCGCCACACCCGCGGCGACCGACCCGGCGCCGAACGTCTTACTCGCCGCATCCCGGTATGTCGCCCGCTCGGCGACGATCGGCACGTCGGCAATGACCGTCGTCGCGAACTCCGCGGCATCCAGCGGCGCGCCTTCCTGATTCACCCACACGGTCAGTCGCGACGACGCCGGCACCGTGTACTGCCGCTCCTGCGTCGCGCCATTGGCCAGCAGATAGCGCGTCGTGACGGCGGCGGGTGCAGCGCCCGGATTCTGCAGCAGCAGGAACGTCTGGATCCCCGCGATGGTCGCGCCTTCCGCGAAATGCCACTGCGTGGCAGGCGTCGCGACTCCGTTGCCAGTGTGCAAGCCGTAGCCCTCGCTGCGATCCCAGGTCATGCGACGTTCGGCGACGACGGGCGCCGCGCTCTCGACCACGATCGAGAACTCGGTGAAAGGCAGGCCGAGACTGCCGGCATCGAGGTACGCCGGCGCCTGCGCGGCCAGTGCCACGGGACGGCTCGCCGTCGCGCCCGCCGGACCAAGGAACCGCACGTTCACGGTCGCTGCCGTCGTCGATGGGTTGAACAACGCCAGGCTGGTGGCGAAGAACGCGCCGTCGGCGCCTTCGGCGAAGTAGCGGACGGGCTGACCGCTCGGGTGCGTGCCGTCAGCATATTCTTGGGCGTTGGTGCGACCGTCGCCGTCGGGATCGAGCGATGCGTCAGCCGCGGATGACGGATTCAGTCCGTATGCCGTCTCCCACGCGTCGTGCATGCCATCGAGGTCGACGTCGAGTTCGGCCACGTATATTGCCGGCGCCTCATTGCTCGGCGAGTGATGATGGAGCGTGAACACGACGCGGCTACCATCGCCACTCAACAGTGCGAACGCCACGTCGATTCCAGGTTCGGCCACTTTGGTCATCACGCCGGCGTGGCGGTCGAGGACAACTAGGCTGCCAGGCGCCCCGAAGGGTTCGTGTACCGTCATGAGCACACGGCCGCCGTCGTCGCTGACGTCGAGGAGGATCGACTTGGGTATCGCCGGCAGGAGCGGGATGCCTTCGGCACTAATGGTATCGACGAGCGTGGCATGGTAGGAACCCGTGCCCGAAGGCGAGAAGCTGACGCCCGTCGTTCCGAGATAGGCGCCTCCACCTGCAAGTGTGCTGTCGAAGCCAAAGGACTGATGAGCGTCCTGCACGCGCGGATGCCGCATATCCAAGCAGACCGCCGCGCCGGTCGCGACATTGGCCGCCATCTCGTCCACACCATACGGGCCCGCGCCTGGTCGATGCCCTGACCAGTACCCACGGTCGTAGCGCAGCGTGCCACCGTCAGTGCTCAGTTCGAGAGGACCGCCCAGCGCGATCTTGCCGTCTGGCACGGTCGGGCACACATCCCCGAATGTCTTGCGCCCGCTCCCCGTGTCCACAGTCACCAGGCCGCCCTCGACGAACGCCACGGCAACGCCCGCCTCGCTCGTCGCCCCTAATTGAAAGGAGTTCGTCGTACGGAGACGCTCCGTCGTCACGCCGCCGTCAATCTGCTGCTGCCGAACGATTGTGCCGACATTTTCGGTCTCTGCGAACGTCAGAACGGTGCCGTCGGGCGACAAGACCTCACGTGTCCCGCGCGTCGACCCGAGGTCTAGCGGAGGTCTCGTGGCCAACGTCGCGCCCGACACCAGATCGATCACCTGCGTCTGCTGCTGCGTACCGTCAGCAGACACGACGGTCACTCGCGCCCGCCGGCCATCCCGACTGACTTGCTCGACGCGGGTACGCGCCGCATCGATACCCGGAACTGTGCGAAGAGCTGTCGGTGAAATCGGAACAGCGATCTGTCCCCTAGCAGTCGTAGCGAGCGTCAGCAATACGAAGGTTGCAGGCAAGAATCGCGGTGAGATTCGGCGCTGCGTGGTGCGCAGGGACAATGTCAACAACGTGCACTCCCTCCCGAGTTAGCGTTGGCGGGAGGGTTATACCACACGGAACTTATTGGCCGGGTCACGGCTTACCCGGCACACGCATGCGCAACTCCAGCATCACCTGGCGACGCATCACGTCGCCGAACACGTGTTGCTGAATCTCGTCGTCCAGCAGGTTGAGGACCTTGAGGGACGTCGTGAACGTGTCGTTCCACTTGTAACCGACGGTGCCGTTGACGAGCGTATAGGCCTCGGTGGTGCCGTGATAGCGCGAGTCGAGGACATCCTGCCAGAACGCCGCGCCCGCGTAACTCACCGACAGGTTGCCGATCAGCCGTGGGCCCGTGTACGTCCCGCCGATGTTCACGCGATGGCGCGACGGCAGGTTGAGTTCGGAGAGGTCGAAGCCGCTCGGCTCGGGCGTCGGCTGCAGCGAGTAGTTGACGAAGGCGGTCAGCGTCGACGTCACGTCGGTGTCGACGCCGAGCTCGAGGCCCTTCTGTCGGACCTTGCCGAAGTTCTGGTACGTGAACGACGACGGCAGGCCATTGCCGGCGCCGAAACGGCCCGACTGCAGGATCAACTCGAGCGCGGCCGGCGGAAGTGGCCAGCCAGGTGGCGGATTGGTCGCCCGGTACGAGCCGTTCTGCGTGAAGAAGATCGAATTGCGGCTGTCGTTGACGTAGAAGGCCGCCGACACCGTCGCTCGATTTGCAATGACCCCCGAGTAGCCGATCTCGTAGGCGTGCAGTGACTCTTCCTTCAGCGACTCGTTCCCGACCGCAGCGACGGGGAAGTTGTACAAGCGGCCGGCGAGCAGCGGATTGAGCGCGCCGAGGTCGAGTTGATTGACGAGCGCGGTGTTCAGGAAATTGTTGACGAGCGACGGAGCACGATAGGCCCGGTTGTACGAGACACGTACCGTGTGCGCCGGCGCGGGTTTGAACAGCAGCGTGGTGCGCGGAGAGAACACGGGCGCATCCAGCACCGAGAAGCCATCGACACGACCGCCGACCACCCATCGCCAGCGCGGCGACAGGAAGATCTCGTCCTGCAGGTACACGCCGCCTTCCAGACGCGAGTCTTCATTCGGCGCCAGCGAGAGGTTGAAGCCGTTGTAGCGGAAGTTGCCGCCGAGCGAGAACACGTGACGATTGCGCCACGTAGCGACATGTCCGGCCTCGACATCGACCGTCGTGTTACGGAAGCTGAAGAGGATGGGCTGCCCGTCGAGGCCGACGGCCAGGAGGTTGGTGGCGTCGCCGTCGAGGCGATTCACGAAGGTGTTGAGACGCGTGGCGCCGCGCGAGTAGTTGGCCTTGGCGTACGCGAGATACGTCCCTCGGTTGATGTCGAACGGGCCGATCCCGGTGTGGATCATGCCCTCGGTGCCGGCATAGCCCGCCTGCATCACGAGCTTCTGTCGTCCGTCGGGGTGGTCGTAGTCGAAGCGCAGATCGACCTTGGGCTGTCGCGTCCCGGTGTTCGAGAACGTCGGGTATGTCGTGCCGGTGCCGTTCGGAATGAGGCCCGCTGGTCGCGCAAACGCGTCCTGCGTCGAGTAACCCGTCGACAGCTTGTAGGCCCAACGGTCGTTGAGGGCGTCGGCATGGCTGGCGGCCACGGCGAACAGCGAGCCACGCTCGCGCGAGACGCCATCGGCATCACGGCCGAACAGGCCCGCGCTCACGGTCAGCCCGGTGCCCTGCAGTTCCCGCGGCGATTTGGTGATGACGTTGACGACGCCCGACAGCGCGTTGGCGCCCCATACCGCGGACGCGGGCCCGCGAATCACTTCGATCTGCTTGATCTCGGACGGATCGACCGGCAGGAAGTCCCAGGCGATGAACCCGAAGAAGTCCTGGTAGATGCTGCGACCGTCGACCAGCGCCAGCTGCGACGTCGCGAGTGTGCCGGTAGCGGCGCGTGACGTGATGTTGATGTCGCGCGCGGACGTCTGCGTGACGTTCAGGCCGGGGACGGCTCGCAGGAGATCCGCGTAGTTGGTGGCGGGGGAGTTGGCGATCGTCCGGCTGTCGATCAGCGTGACGGTGGCCGGCGCGTTGACGAGCGCCTGCTCGGTCCGTGAGGCGCTCACCACGACTTCTTCTTCGTACTTCTGCTTCTCGCTGGCCTCAGCCTCATCCGGTGGCGGCTGAGGCGATGATTGCGTCGCCGACGGGGAAGCCGGCGATTGAGCCAGGACAGACGACGAGGTCACACTCCACGTGAGGAGCAGCCCCAGGAAGACACCGGAGCGGACGTGAATCGCCATAGGCGGTGTCCTACCCTATACGATAGCGGGACGAACACCGCAACTGCGTCGTCAGACGTCGAGCTCTTCGGCGTCCTCGGCCCGGTCCATGATGAAACGGAAGCGCGCCGACGCATCCTTGCCCATCAGTTCGTTGATGACACGATCGGTGATCAGCTGATCGGCGATCCGCACCTGGAGCAACCGGCGCGTCTTGGGATTCAGCGTGGTCTCCCACAGCACCTTCGGCATCATCTCGCCGAGCCCCTTGAACCGCGTGATCTCCGGCTTCGCGCGGCCCGTCGCCTTCTTCACCACCGCATCGCGCTGCGCATCGTCCTGCGCCCAGAACGTTTCCTTGCCGATGTCGATGCGGTAGAGCGGCGGCTGCGCCAGGTACACGCGGCCGCTCGTCATCAACTGCGGCATGTGGCGGTAGATGAACGTGAGCAGCAGCGTCGAGATGTGGTGGCCGTCCGAATCGGCATCGGCCAGCAGGATCACCTTGCCGTAGCGCAGGCGCGCGAGGTCGAAATTCTTGCCGACGCCGCACCCGAGCGCCGTCACCAGGTCGGCGAGCTCCTTGTTCTCGAGCACCTTCGCGGTCGAGGCGCTCTCGGTGTTGAGCACCTTGCCCCGCAGCGGCAGAATCGCCTGGCGCACGCGGTCGCGCCCCTGCTTGGCCGAGCCACCGGCCGAATCACCCTCGACGATGAACAGTTCGCTCAGGCCGCGTGTCGTCGTGGTGCAGTCCGAGAGCTTGCCGGGCAGCGTCAGTCGATGCGCGGTCGCGGTCTTGCGGGTGACTTCCTGCTGCGCAGCGCGACTTGCTTCGCGGGCCCGGGCCGCAAGGATGACGCGCGCGACGATCGCTTCGGCGATCGAGATGTTGTGATTCAGCCAGTGTTCGAGCGCCGGCCGCACCAGGCCGTCGACCGCCGACATCACCTCGGGGTTGTTCAGGCGATCCTTGGTCTGGCCCTGGAACTGCGGCTCCTCGACGAACACGCTGAGCACGCCGACCAGGCCTTCCCGCAGGTCCTCGGCAGTGAGTGTCACGCCGCGCGGCGTCAGGTTGTGCGTCTCGATGAAATTGCGCATCGCCTTGCCGAGTCCGGCCCGCAGGCCGTTCTCGTGCGTGCCGCCGGACCCGGTCGGGATGCCGTTGACGTAGCTGCGCAAGTGCTCGTCGGTGGACTCGGTCCACTGCAACGCCAGGTCGAGGCGCAGGGCGCCGTCGCGTGAGACGACGAAGGCGCTGTCGTGCACGGGCTTGGCGCCGCGGTCGGACACCAGCTTCTTCAGGTAGTCGGCCAGCCCCTCGGCGTGCGCGTAGGTCACCTTCTGCTTACTGACTTCGTTCTCGAAGGTGATCTTGAGGCCGCGGTGCAGGTAGCTGGCAATCTCGAGCCGCTGTGCGATGGTGTCGGCGTCGAACTCGATCTTCGGGAAGATCGTCGCGTCGGGATGGAAGAAGACGGTGGTGCCCGTGCCACGGGCTGGTCCGACCTTCTTCACGCCGCCCTGCGGGACACCCTGCTTGAAACGCTGCTCCCAGTGATGGCCATCGCGCTTGACGGTGGCGACCAGTTCCTTGGAGAGCGCATTGACCACGCTGGCGCCGACGCCGTGAAGACCGCCGGAGGTCTTGTAGTTGCCCTGTTCGAACTTGCCGCCGGCATGGAGCACCGTGAAGATGACCTCGAGGGCCGTCTTGCCCGTCTTCGGGTGCGCGTCCACCGGAATGCCGCGACCATCGTCGGTGACCGTGATCGAGCTGCCGTCGGCATGGAGGGTCACGCCGATCTGCGTTGCGTGCCCGTTCATCGCCTCGTCGATGGAGTTGTCGAGGATTTCCCAGACCAGGTGATGCAGCCCGGCCGCGCCAACCCCGCCGATGTACATGCCGGGGCGCTTGCGGACCGGCTCGAGTCCCTCGAGGACGGTGATGTCTTTCGCGGTGTAGCTGGTGCTCATTCGGTGCAGAAACGCATGGCCTACCGCCTGCGGCCTGCAGCCTACCTGAGGCAGCGGGCGGGACCGGAGGCAAGGATACGGCAGGCGGATAAAAAGCGAAAGGCGGCAGACGCTGTCGCGTCCACCGCCTTCAGAATCGGCCTCCGTCATTCGGCCGTCGGCCTTCGCGTCGTCGCGCACACTCCGAAGGGCCAGGGCCGGAGAGCGAAGCGAGTTGACGAAGGCCGTTCCGGTTCCCGGAACCCGGTGCCCGGTTCCCGACGCGACCGTCAGAGAGTCCGACGGCTACTTGATGAAGAGCATCTCCCGGTACGTGGGGAGCGGCCACTCGTTGCTCGGCACGATCGACTCGATCGCGTCGCCGGCTTCGCGCAGCGAGTTCATCGCCGGGACGATCTTGTCGCGCATGTACTTGGCGTGCTTGTGCGAGTCGCCGTTCCCCTCGTGCGCCACGGCCTTGACGAGCGCTTCGGTGCGCTGCTTGAACGTGTCGACCAGGCGGGTCAGCTCGACGAGCAGCTTCTTGGCTTCCTTGCTCTGCACGCCGGCCGCCTTGCCGGCCGCCACCGACTGCGCCACCTGCGTCAGGTACCCGATAGCCGCCGGCAGGATGTAGCGGTTGGCCATCAGCACCATCGTCTGCGCTTCGATGTTGATGGACTTGTTGTAGGCCTCGAAGTTGATCTCGAGACGAGCCTCGAGCTCGCGCTTGTTGAGCACCTTGTAGGTCTCGAACAGCTTCACGGCGTCGGCCGACAGCAGTTCCGGCAGCGCGTCGACGGTGTTGCGCAGGTTCAGCAGGCCGCGCTTGGAGGCCTCCTTCTGCCACGCATCCGAGTAGCCGTTGCCGTTGAAGATGATCCGCTTGTTGTCCTTGACCAGCTTCACCAGCAGCTTGCCGACCGCATCCTCGAGGTCGGTGCCCTTGGCCACGGCGTTCTCGAGTTCGGTCGCGATGAAGTCGAGCGACTCGGCCACCGCAACGTTCAGCACGATGTTGGGGAACGCGATGCTCTGGTTGGACGACACCGCGCGGAACTCGAACTTGTTGCCGGTGAAGGCGAACGGGCTCGTGCGGTTGCGGTCGCCGGCGTCGCGCGGCAGCTTGGGCAGCGAATCGACACCAGTCTCGAGCAGCCCGCCCTGCGTCGTGCTGCGGGTGGCGCCCTTCTCGATCTGCTCGAAGATGCTCGTGAGCATGTCGCCGAGGAAGATCGAGATGATCGCCGGCGGCGCTTCGTTGGCGCCGAGCCGGTGATCGTTGCCGGCGCTGGCCACGCTCATGCGCAGCAGGCCCTGGTACTTGTTCACCGCGCGGAGGACGGCGGCGCAGAAGACCAGGAACTGGATGTTGTCGTGCGGCGTGTCGCCCGGGTTCAGGAGGTTGTTGCCCTCGCTGTCGCCCATGCTCCAGTTGACGTGCTTGCCGGAGCCGTTGACGCCGGCAAACGGCTTCTCGTGCAGGAGGCAGGCGAGGCCGTGCTTGGGCGCGACGCGCTTGAGCGTCTCCATGACCATCATCTGGTGGTCGGTGGCGACGTTGGCCTGCTCGAAGATCGGCGCGATTTCGTACTGGCTCGGCGCCACTTCGTTGTGGCGCGTCTTGACCGGCACGCCGATCGCGTAGAGCTCGTCTTCCACTTCACGCATGCAGGCGAGCACGCGCTCGGGGATCGAGCCGAAGTACTGGTCCTCGAGCTCCTGCCCCTTCGGCGGCTTGGCGCCGAACAGCGTGCGGCCCGCGCCGATCAGGTCTGGACGCGCATAGTAGAAGTTGGCGTCGATCAGGAAGTACTCCTGCTCGGGGCCGCAGGTCGTCGTCACGCGGTCCGACCGGGAGCCGAACACCTTCAGCACGCGCACGGCCTGCTTCGACAGTGCCTCGATCGAGCGGAGCAGCGGCGTCTTCTTGTCGAGCGACTCGCCGGTCCAGCTGACGAACGCGCTCGGAATCACCAGCGTGGTCCCCGAGGCGGTCTTGTAGATCCAGGGCGGGCTGGTCGGATCCCAGGCGGTGTAGCCGCGCGCCTCGAAGGTCGATCGCATGCCCCCGGACGGGAACGACGAGGCGTCCGGCTCGCCCTTGATCAGTTCCTTGCCGCTGAACTCGGTGACGGCCTTGCCATCGGCGGTCGGCGCGAGGAAGGCGTCGTGCTTCTCGGCGGTGATGCCGGTGAGGGGCTGGAACCAGTGCGTGTAGTGGGTGGCACCGTGCTCGAGCGCCCAGTCCTTGACGGCCACGGCGACGGCGTCGGCCACCGACACGTCGAGGGCTTCACCACGGGTGATGGTGCGACGGAGGGCCTTGTAGACGTCGCGCGGCAGCTTGATGCGCTGGACGGCGTCGTTGAAGACGAGTCGGCCGAAGTCGTTGGCGGAACGGGGAGTGGAGCGGGCGACCGGCCCGTTCACGGCCCAATCCCGGATGGCGCGAATGGCTTCGCGCGACGCAGCAGAACCCATAGTGACGTGTGCCTCGCGTGTCTTGTACGGACGTGACGCCGACGCGCGGGGTGCGCGTCGCGTGGGTGCGGGAAGTATGCCGCAAGCGCCACGGTTCAGCAAGGCAGGTGATGCGGTTTGTTTGAACGCCAACTTTAACAGAACAAGCAGCGTCGTGTGTTCCACCCGTGGCGACGGCCCGGTATGATGCCGGCGTGACCACCCGCACCCCCCGTGAGCAGGCCGCCATCGATGCCGCCGCCCTGGTCGCGGTCCTCCGCAGCCAGCCGGCAACCCCGCTGACCACCCAGCTGATCGACCTCGGCGAGCATCTCGAGCGCGCCGTCATCGCCTTCCACATGGAAGCGATCCGGTTCCGCGCCTTCACGATGAGCCGGATCATCAAGCAGCACCAGGATGAACTCCCGCCCGACCTGCCGGCGCGGATGGACGCCATCCTCCACGACCTGGAAGCGGCAGGCTTCCACACCAAATCAGTCAGCGCGTAACGGCCCCAGCAAAAGGGCGAAAAGTTCGAGAAGCGCGAAGAGGGCAAAAGGAGAGTGAGGGCCTTCGTGACCTTTTGGCCCTTTTCGACCTTTTGCCGTGGCCCCGCTACGGTTTGGGTGCCGGATACCTGTGGTGGTGGCCGGCAAACTGGTCGTTCACCTGCCCGCGGTCACTGCTGCCGGTGAGCGCCGCGAAGGCGCCGATCATGTCGTCGGCGGCGTCCCAACCCGCCGAGTTGGTCTCTTCGTAGTGCCCCTGCGCTTCACCGATCGCCTGACCGTAGGCACAGGAGCCGACAATCGCCGGACGAACGGCCTCAGGAAGGGCCGCGGCGGCCGCGGGATCGTCGACCAGCTGCTTGCAGCGGGCGCCCGAGATGCCGTCGGGGAAGTCGATGAGACCCGCCGCATGCAGTCGGGCGCACGCGCCGGCGCCTCCAAGCTTGTCGGCGGCACAACGCACCCTGAAGTCCGCCAGCGGCAGCACGTAGCCGATTTCGTCGTTGCCCAACCCGATCGTCCAGCGCCATCGCCCAGGCATCAGGCGTTTCGTGTACCCAGGGATCGACATGTCGGCGACGGCCGTATGCGCCGCGGGGTTCTCGTCGGCCCAGCGCTCGGGCGTCGCCTTGATGCCGCGCGGCAGGCCGATCACGAGTTCGCCCGGCACCTCGCCTGGCAGCACGGCCAGCGACAGGTCACCGATGCGAATCAGGCCGACGGCAGACCGCAGATGGTCGCCGGTCCTGATCGTCCCCAGCACGGCATCCTCGATGGTCGCCCGCTGGTCGTCGCGACACGCGGCGTCGGTCTTCGCGCCACTCGCGGGACAGGTGAAGAGCGGGCCGGGCTTGAAGCCGAGCCCGGATCGGCCAGACTCCGCGTCGACGACGGCGAGCTTCCGGAAGCCACCGTGCGACATGCGGGTGAAGAACGTGCGCTGCTTGAACTCGAGGTCCCCGGGCGGCAGCGGCACGGCGTCGGGCAGCAGCGCGTCCACCGCGGCGCCGAGTTGCTCGCCGATCAGGATCGCCTTGCGGAAGTTGCGCACACGGAAGTCCGCCCCTTCCGCGCCGGGCGGCACCGCATTCGGTGGCGGCGTGTAGCCGTCGCCGAGCGGCGCCCGATCCGAGACCTCCCAGGTCGGCACGTCGCCGGGCGACGCCATCGCCCCGATGGCGCCGTTGATGTAGACGACCTCGCCGCCGACGCGGCGGCCCAGCCAGCGGGCCAGTGCGCCCGGGAAGTCCGCAGTCAGGTACCGACCTTGCGCCGAACACGCGTCTCCGTCCCATTCGAGCACCCGACACGCCTGCGCGATACCGTCACGCGGCGGCCCCCAGTTCAGCGTGCTCTCCGGGTGGTTCGCCCACTGCACGAGCGTCGCGATCACGCGTCCGTCACTTGCGCGCGCCTGCAACACGCCGAGCGTCGGGTCGTAGACGCGCAGCCCGTTGAGGTCGCTCGCGCCGAAGTAGTGGGTGCCCTCGGCGATGCGGAGCGTGGCCGGCTCGAGACGGTCGATCGCCTCGCGCACCGCATCTCTGGTCTGCTCGAGGAAGAAGCGGTACCACTCCGCATTGACCGCGAAGGCGGTGTCGGGCCCGTGATGGTTGTGAGTGGCGTGCACGACCAGATCGACCGTGCCCTGCCGCGTCGCGGGCAGCACTTCATGCACCATCCGCCGCAGTTCCTCGACGTCGGGCGCGAACACCATGTACACGTCGGCCGAGACGATGACGACGATACGACCGGTGCCGCGCTGCAGGGCCAGCGTCCGCACCCGCAGGTCGTCGCGCACCCAATGCGCGTTGTCGCGGCCGTTGCCGACCGTGATCGGCCCTTGGTCGAATTGCTCGGCGAACACGCCTGGATCGTGCGCGTCGGCGTCGGGCGGCAGGCGTTCCGGTGACGCGTAGCCGTGTCCGCCATCGACCGTCGGCAGGACCGAGCGGCTCGACGCACCCACTCGCCACCCATCGTCGGGCGGCGGCGCCTGCGACAGGCGTCCGCAGGCGGTGAGCAGGCAGGCGGTGAGCAGGAAGAGGCACCGGCGCATGCGCGACATGCTACGCCACACGAAATTTCAGAATTGCAGGACTTCACAATTTCACCACCACCGCCAACCTTCGAAGCGCGACGGTGGTGGTGAAATTCTGAAATTCTCCAATTGTGAAACTCCCCACCGTCACTCCGCTGGGCCGATGACGGCAGGCGCCGGCGGCACGATCCGCGAGAACGAACCGCGCTGCAGCAGTTCACGGCCTTTCCCGCCGCGGGCGGTCACTTCGTACTTCGCCGTGCTGACCGTCTGCTCGGCGCCGCGCGACGTTTCGACGACCATCAGGTCGCGGTCGCCGCGCGAGGCGATGAAGCCGAGCAGGCGATCCTTCTTCTCGTCGATCTTGATCAGGATG
>DATJTM010000294.1:0-2066 GCA_035503395.1 Luteitalea sp. | reverse complement strand
CGGGCGCGCCCGCACTGGCAGGCAGGCCGCCGGCCGAAGCCTGTAGCCGATCGACACTCGACAGGTAGCCTGCAGCCTGCAGCCTGTAGCCTGTAGCCTGTAGGCAGTAGGCTGCCATGTACGATCGCCCTGTGCAGCTCGATCCCTCATACGACCGGCTGGTGACTCAGGTGGATGGCGCCGATGCCGAGGCGCTGGTGGCGCAGGGCGTGCGGGTGCTCGACGTGCGGACGCCGCCGGAATACACCTCACTCGGTCACATCCCCGGGGCGCTGCTGCTCCCGGTGCAGCTGATCGCGAGCGCGCCGGCGGTGCTCGACGACACCGAGGCGCCGGTGCTCGTGACGTGTGAGCACGCGGTCCGCAGCAAGACGGCCGTGCGGCTGCTGGCGCAGGCCGGCTTCTCACGCGTCTACGAACTCGCGCATGGCATGGCGGGCTGGGAGGGTGATCGGGACCATGAGCCGGCCGCGGTGGCCGGTCCATCGCCGTGGCTGCTCGAATGCGGCGACCTGCTGCCGCGGCACGGCCGCGCACTGGATGTCGCCAGCGGCAAGGGTCGACATGCACTGCTGCTCGCTGCCGTTGGCCTGCAGGTGACCGCCGTCGACCGCGATGCCGCCGCGCTGCAGCGGTTGCAGGATCAGGCCGACCGCCTCGGCCTGTCCGTCGCGACTCGCGTCGCCGACCTCGAAGCCGATCCCACCGCGCTCGGCGACGATGGTTATGACGTGGTGCTGGTCACGCGCTACCTGCACCGGCCGTTGTTCCCGCAGCTGCTGCTGTCGCTGGCTCCCGGCGGGTTGCTGATCTACGAGACGTTCCTGGAGCAGCAGGCCGAGCGAGGACACCCGAAGAACCCGGACTATCTGCTGAAGCCGGGTGAGCTCGTGACGCTCGTCGCGCCGTTGACGCTGGTGCGACAGTTCGAAGGCGAGCGCGACGGCGCGTACGTGAGCGCGCTTGCCGCTCGGCGCGCACGATAGTTTCAGACTTTCAGGAAATTGCAGAATTTCACCAACGCCTTCGCGCTTCGAAGGTTGGCGGTGGTCGTGAAGTTCTGAAATTGTGGAATTCTGAAATTACGTATTCGCCTTGACCCGCGTCGTGCCGAGCGCCGCGGTGAGGAGGTCGTCCTTCGGGAAGCCGTGGCCGCGGTGCATGACGAAGCCCTCGGCATGCGTCACCGATCGCTTGCCGAACCCCTTGGCCCGGGCGACGCTGCACCGGCGCATCCAGTGCAGGTATTCGTCCTCGCCGTGCTGCGCCCGTAGCCACTCGCGCTGCGAGGCGTGTGCGGCAAGCATCTCCGCCTTGCGCTCGACGACGGGCGAGATGTCGACGAGATACTCCGCCGGCACCTGCGCGCCGGCGTGATCGACGAGGTCGATCGGATCGGCGTACAGCACGACCGGCATGTGCTCGCAGGGCGGCAGAGTCTTGCGGCCGCGCGCCAGCCCTTTCGGCACGACCGCGGCCCAATTCGGAATCGTCGAGCAGAACACCGCTTCGCGGGCGATGCGGCACGTCTCCTCGTGATCCGCCATGTAGTCGCGCGGCGGATGCGTGATCAGGAGGTCGGGACGGGACGCGCGCAGCAGCCCGGAGATCAGGCGCTTGGCGGGCTCGCCGTAGGTGATCGTGAGGTCCTTGAACCCGAGGCAGGTGTACTCGGCGCCGAGCAGCGCCGCCGACGCCGCCGCCTCGCGACGGCGGATCCGCGAGATCGCCGCGGACCCCAGCGTCGCCGACCCGAGGTCGCCCGCCGTCATCGTCGCGAGGTGGACGTCCCACCCCGCGTCCTTCAGATGAAGCAGCGTGCCCGCGCAGGTGATCTCGATGTCATCGGGATGCGCCATCAGCGCGAGCACGCGGGGCATGATCAGGCCAGATCCGACAACTGCACCGGCTTGCCGCTCGACACCGACAAATCCGCCGCATACGCGACACGGTGGCTTTCGAGCGCCGTATCGAAGTCGGTCAGCGGCATCGTCGTGCCTGCCTTCGTCGCGTCGACGAACGCCTGGAACTGCGGCTGGTACGGGTGATCACTGACGTCACCCGAG
>DATJTM010000293.1:0-2154 GCA_035503395.1 Luteitalea sp. | reverse complement strand
GTCTTCATCCCGTTCGTGGTGATGTCCAAGTTCTTCCCGCGGCCCGACGCCCCGCAGGGCAGCCTGAGCCAGATGCTCGTGATGCCGCACAAGGAAGTCGTCGACAACCTCGAGTCGGTGCTCGCCGCACGCACCGGAAGGGTCGAGGACGTCGACTGGCCGCTCGAGAAGGAAATCCGCGAGATTCTCGCCCGTCGCAAGGCGTTCGACCCCGAGGATCGCGACGCGATCAGCGTCTGGGACACGTCGCTGCAGACGATGTTCTTCGATCGCATGATCAGCGCGATGGCGAGCTTCTTCCGGGTGGTGGGCCTGGTGACGCTCGCGCTCGGCGGCATCGGCGTGATGAACATCATGCTGATTGCCGTCAAGGACCGCACGCGCGAGATCGGTGTGCGCAAGGCGCTCGGTGCGACAACCGCGACCATCCAGCGCCAATTCTTTCTCGAGGGCTTTTTCCTGACGATGATCAGCGGCGGTCTCGGCATGCTGATCGGCGTCGCGTTGTGCACGGCGGTCAACACGCTGGCGACCCTGCCGATCCGCTTCGCCGGAATGATCATCACCTGGCCCAATGGTCTGCTGGCGCTCGCCGCCCTCGTGCTGATCGGCATCGTCTCCTCGACGCTGCCGGCCCGGCGCGCCGCGCAGCTGCCGCCGACCGAAGCGCTGCGATACGAGATGTGACGAGGATCGGGAACCGGGATACGGGAACCGGGAACAAGGCTCGGTTACGGGTTACACCGGGTACGGGGCACCGGGTACCGAGGCCGTCCTTCTGACTTTGAACTTGAGACTTTCGACTTGGTAGTGAGATGACCCCTCCAGATATCGCGACGCTGGATTCGGCATTGCCCCTGACGCCCGTGCGGCGCGTTCGCGGCACCGCGCGCACGCTGCAGCTGCTCAAGGAGGTCGTGCGCGAGGCGTTCTACGGCGTGGCGCGTAACCGGTTGCGGGCGGCGCTGTCCATGCTCGGCATCTCGTGGGGCATCGTCTCGGTGGTGATGCTGCTGGCGTACGGGAACGGCTTCCAGGATGCGCTGATGGTCGGCTTCCGGAACGCATTCGGCGAAGGCGTCGCGGTGATCTGGCCCGGCCAGACGAGCCTGCAGGCTGGTGGCCAGCGCGCGGGTCGTCGCATCCGGATCAAGCCGGAGGACGCCGCGTTGCTCGCGCAGTTGCCGGTCGTCAAGCTGACCAGCCCGGAGTACGTGAATCGCCTGCCGATGACCTACGCCGACCGGTCCTCGACGTTCGCGTTGCGCGGCGTCAACGTCGCCTACGGCAGCATGCGTGGCGAGCGTCCGGGCAAGGGGCAGGGCCGTTGGCTGAGCGACGAGGACGTCGCCGAGCGCCGCCGCGTCGTCTTCCTGGGCTACGAGGTTGCGCGCAAGCTGTTCGGCGCGCAGCAGGCCGTCGGCCAGACCATCCGCATCGGTAACCGTCCGTTCGAAGTCGTCGGCGTGATGGAGGACAAGGTGCAGATGTCCTCCTACTTCTCGCCCGACAAGTACTGCGCGTTCATTCCGTGGACGACGATGGGGGAGTTGCAGGACACGACCTATGTGTCGACGCTGGTGTTCCAGACGATGAACCCGATGCAGCAGGAGAAGGCGCTGCGTCAGGTGCGTGAGGTGCTGGCCCGCAAGTATCGATTCGAGGCGGCCGACGAGCGCGCCCTCAACATCAACGACTCGGTCGAGAACATGGCCACCATCAACGGCATCACCAACGGGCTGAAGGTGGTGCTGACGTTCATCGGCGTGCTGACGCTGGCCATCGGCGGCGTCGGCATCATGAACATCATGTTCGTGTCGGTCACCGAACGGACCCGCGAGATCGGCATCCGCAAGGCGCTGGGGGCGCGGCGCATGGAGATCCTCCTGCAGTTCCTGCTGGAGGCTTTCTTCATCACGTTCCTTGGCGGTCTGACCGGCGTGCTCGCGTCATGGCTGATGGTGTGGATCTTCAGCCCGCGCCCGTTCCTGGCCGAACTGCTCGACGACCTGACGCGCCGCACCGACATCCATCTGGTGCTGTCGCTGGAACTGCTCGGCATCTGCACGGCGATCCTGATGGTCGTCGGCATCATCGCCGGCCTGCTGCCCGCCGTCCGCGCGTCGCG
Organism: Luteitalea sp.; assembly: GCA_035503395.1. Taxonomy (GTDB): domain Bacteria; phylum Acidobacteriota; class Vicinamibacteria; order Vicinamibacterales; family Vicinamibacteraceae; genus Luteitalea. The sequence continues at coordinate 26 of DATJTM010000293.1, read as the reverse complement.
GATGGACCCGATCGAAGCGCTCAGAT
>DATJTM010000292.1:0-16002 GCA_035503395.1 Luteitalea sp. | reverse complement strand
CTGGGGCCTGGCGGGCGCGCGGATCTCGCACTGTCGAAGCGATCGTGACGCGGCGGGAGGCAGAGGGCTCGGTTCAGGTCACGTCGTCAGCCCGTCCACCGAACCGGATGGACCGCAGGTGAGTCCGGCAGTCGCGCACATCGCGGCGAGCGTCGTGCACGCGATGTGCTGGCGTACCAGCCCGCCTACGGAGCGCCACCCGGCCGCACCCAGCTCATTCCGTCCGGGTTGTTCAGTCCACTGATCTCCGCAATGACGGAGAACGTCGCCAGGTCGACCACCGCCACTTTGTTCATGGCGCTGACCGCCACGAATGCCCGTCGCCCATCCGGGGTCATCTGAATCCCCTCGCTGCCGCCGCCGACGTCGATCCGCCGTACCTCACGCCGGGACACCGCGTCGTAGACGATTACCTCGCGACCGCGGAGATCGGCCACCAGCACGTGGCGACCATCCGGAGTGAACTTGAGGCGGTTCGCATAGGTGGTCGGCAACCGGATCGTGTGAATCACCTTGGCGGTGGCCACATCGATCACCGAGAGGGTGCGGTCGCGCACGTTGGCCACCCACAATTCCCGCTCGTCAGGCGACAGACCCAGCCCTTCGGCACCCCCACCTGTCGAGATCACCTGCATCACCCAGTCGCCGCCAGTCGCAGCGGCACCCTCAGCACCGGAGCGCACGTCCCGCTGGACGAGGGTGGCCGTCCCCGGGCCCGTTTCAGTCGTGAAGATCCGGCTCCCGTCCCGCGAGGTCACGATCATGTGGGACTGCGGCCTGCCCGTCCCGAGCACCCACTCGATCCGGCGCGCGGCCGGGTCGTAGCGACCGATGATGCGCGTGCCCTCGCTGGCGAAGTACAGCTTCCCGGCTGCGAACCAGAGACCGTGCACCGCCCCCAACGGTGCGAGGTCGATCGCCTTCACCTGCGCTCGCGTCACGAGGTCGATCACGGTGATGGCCCGCGCTCCGGAGTTCGAGACGTACGCGTGCCGGCCGTCGGTCGCGACTTCGTGCGGATCCGGGTTCGCGGGGACCCGCGCCACGATCTCCAAGGTAGCGGGATCGATGATGGCCAGCTGCGCACCGCTCTTCTCTCCCACCACGAGCAGGTCCCGCACGTCGGGGTTCTGCGCCAGGACCGACTGCGCACCCGCCCCACCCAGCCAACCAACGACCAGGACCACGGTCAGCATCTTCCACATACGCGCTCCGCTTGCATCCCCTGTTCACGGACGCCGATGGGACACGCGCGGCGCGTCCAACGCACCTGTTGCGTGCAGCACCGTCGCCCACGCGCCACACCTCCACGTGGTCGTCGCGATCGACGGAGGACACCAGGTGCGGATGGCGAATCACCTGCGCGCATCGTAACCCTCGCGGGTTCACTGCCACGGCGTAGCGAGACGACCCGCTCGCCGGGTGACGCCGGATAACTGCAAAGGTCTTCTCGGCGGCCTCGACGACCCGGAGGGCAGCATCATCACTGACCAGGACACGGTACGCCACCGCCTCGTCGATCCTGCGGAAGGCTCGGCACCCGCCCCGGGCCCTCAGCGAAAAACGTCGAAGGCTCGCCCTGGAACTCCAACCTCGGCCGCATTCGGGTTGGACAACACCACCCGAAGGTGGTCCCATAGCACGAGTCATCACGCCGGTCAGCAGCACCGAGTCGTCGCGGAACGCACGCTCCCAATCAAGGGTGGCTGACGACGCCAGAGGCTACGATGGAAGGCGAAGAGCAGAACCTTTCGGCCCTGTATGACCGCTACTTCGAAGCCGCCACGGCGAACACGCCCGCGCTGCTCGACGCCGCCTACGCGCTTCGCTATCGCGTGTACTGCGTGGAGCACTCCTTCGAAGACGCATCCACCAAGACCGACGGGCGCGAGGTCGACGCGTGCGATGCGCACTCGGTCCACGCCGTGCTGCTCTACCGTCGCTCCGCCGAAGTGGCGGGATGCGTGAGGCTGATTCTTCCCACGCCGGAACTCGGCCTGGCGGCATTGCCGATCAGGGCCCTCCTCGGACCCGAGGAGCGGCGCCGCATGGACCTGCTGCCCCCGGGCAGCACGGCGGAAATCTCGCGCTACGCAGTGTCGAAGGCGTTCAGGCGTCGCGCCGGCGAGGAACTCTACCCGGATGTCGACGCGGATCTGAGCGCCGCCGATGCGCGTCGTCTGGCGCCGCACATGACCCTCGGGCTGTTCCGCGGCGTAGCGACGTTGGCCACCGCTCACGGCGTGACCCACCTGTGCGCCGCCATGGCACCTGCGCTCCTCCGCCTCCTCGAGCGCTTCGGGCTGGCATTCGCAAGGTTGGGGGACCCCATTGAGTACCACGGCCTTCGGCAGCCCTGCATCGCCGAACTGACCGCCTTGCGGGAGGGCTTGTCGCGCTCGCGCGAAGAGTACTCACGGTTCGTCGAGACCGCGTTCACGCCTGCCGCCGCACGCTGAACCGCTTCGACTCCGCAACACAGCCTCAGCAGGCTGCGGCATGCGGACCCGGGGAACTGCCGTACGGCATGGGTGGTTCTCAGGCGGCGTGGACTCCGGCCGTCCCGACCCTACGGTATGTCGCGTGACCGACCAGCGGTGAGGACCACCGTGTCGAGCGCGCCTTCGTCCGGGCCCGTGTGGTACTCGCCGCGGATCTCGAGGCTCGTGGGATTGGCCAGTACACTGCGAATCTGTTCCTGACTCGCCGGTCGGTTCCAGTTCCAGCGCCAGCCCGCGGTGGCCGCGAAGGTCACCGTGAACGACGTCCATCCTGTCCCTGGCGAATACGGAAAGCGATACGACAAGCGCCCCGCCGGTCCGACGATGACGATGTCGTCCTCGAAGATCCCGACGACCGGTTCCGATTGTTTGAGGCTGTACGTGAGGGTGCCCTGTTCGGCCGCGGACAACGCGTTCAGCACGCTGGGCGGCGCGCTGAAGTACCACGTCTCGCCCAGGGCTTCATCCGCGTGCGAGATGTAGCCGCCCGGATCGCCGCCGGTCGCGTGACGATGCGGCTCGGCGGCCCCCGTGTCGCCCGATACGAACCATCCGTGCGTCGTCGCAGTGAAATCGTGAACGACGAGTGTCCGCGGCTGCGAGTGCAACGGCGTGACGCCACCGAGGACACAGGCGAGGGCGCCCGCAGCGATAGTGCGCGATCGAGTAACAGTCATGCGAGGGTGCAGAAACAGGAAATCCTGAACCGACCTCGCGATCGGTCCAGGATCTTGAAGAACGAATCGCGCCGAGCGCGTGAGGACCCAGGGCCCAAGTCCGAAGGCGCCTAGTCCCTAGTCGCCTACGTCCAGCGGTAGCCCTGCTCCTCCAGCGGCAACGACCGGATGCGCACACCGGTCGCCGCGAAGATGGCGTTGGTGATCGCAGGGACGGCGGGTGGCAATGACGGCTCGCCGAGGCCGGTCGGATCGAAGTCGGTCTGCAGGAACTTGACGTCGATGCTCACGGGCGCATGCGGCATGCGAGCCGGCTGGTACTGGTGCAGATTCTTCTGCACGACGCGACCCTTGTCGATCGTGATCGCCCAGGACATCAGGTGGCTCATGCCTTCGATGAAGCCGCCGTGCACCAGGTTCTCCGAGTGGCTCGGGTTGACGATCTGGCGACCGATGTCCACGGCACACCATGCGCGATTGACCTTGATGGCCTTCTCCGCATCGACCGACACCTCGACCACGTAGGCGACGTAGCCGGCGTGCGCGTACTGGAAGGCCACGCCCTTGCCCGTGCCCTTCGGAAGCGAGCCGCGACGATCCCAGTCCGACATCGTGCGCACGGCCTCGAGCACGCCGCGCGCGCGCACCGGATTGAAGCCACCAGTCGCGCCGGGCCCCACCGGGTTGTTCAGCAGGTCAATCCGATACTGAAGCGGATCCTTACCGGCCGCGACAGCGACCTCGTCGATGAAGCCCTGCTTCACGAACGAGATGCCGTTGGTCGGTGGCGCCCGCAGCGCACCGACGGGAATGCCGAACGGCACCACGTTCTCCGACGTGACCAGCACGTTCTCGACAAATCCGCGCGGGAACTCGTTGGCCGGCACGACCGAATTCGTGCTCGCCACGAAGACGCGATACGCGATCAGCTTGCCGGTCGCGTCGAGGCCGGCCTTGAAGAAGTGGAAGCCCGTCGGCCGGTACTGGTCGTGCGCGAGATCGTCTTCGCGCGACCAGAGCAGCTTGACCGGGACGCTCGGCTGCCCTGCCGCCGCGCGCTCCTCGGTGACCGTACGGGCGATCCGCGCCACCTCGATGTCGTATTCGCTGACGAGCCGCCGGCCGAACCCGCCACCGGCCCGCACGAGGTGGAACGTGACGTCCTCGGGCGGAATGCCGGCACCGAGCGCCGGGTGCTGCTTCGACGGAATCTGACTCGGCGACCAGATCTCGAGTTTCCCGTCCTTGAAGTGCGCCGTCGAGTTCTGCGGTTCGAGCGGCGCGTGCGAGAGCAGCGGGAAGAAGTATTCGGCTTCGATCGTCTTCGCCGCGGTCTTGAATGCCGCCTCGACGTCGCCGATGACGGCACGCGGCGGTCCAGTCGGACGCGGTGCCTCACCAGCGACTGGTGCCGCGGCGGGTGCCGGCGGCGCCGGCGGTGGAGCCGTGGCGGCACGCGCAGCCAGCTCGCGCGCCTGCGTCAGGTAGCCGGTGCTGCTCTGCGTGGCGACCGCGCCCTCATCCCACACCACCTTCAACGAGCTGCGCGCGTCGTTGGCCAGCCACCAGCTGTCGGCGACGATCGCCACGCCGGAGGCGAGCGAGTTGTTGCCCTGTCCGGCCTTCGCCTCGACGATGAACGCGTGCCGGATGCCGGGCAGCTTCTTGATCTCGTCGAGATTGGCGCTGACCGCCTTGCCACCGAAGACGTCGCACTTCACCAGCACGGCGTGCAGCATGTTCGGGAACGCCACGTCGATGCTGAACACCGGACGGCCCGTCACGATGTCCATGTTGTCGACACCGCGGATCCGCTTGCCGACGATGGTGAAGTCGCTCGGCTTCTTGAGCGCGGCCTCGATTGCGGCCTTCTCCGGGACGGGCAGACTCGCCGCCGCGGACGACAACGACGCGTACGTGGCCGTGCGCTTGCTCGGCGTGTGCGTGACGACGCCAGCCTTGGTCGTCAATTCCGTCGTCGGCACGCTCCACTGCTGCGCCGCCGCCGCGAGCATCACGAGCCGGCCGCCCGCGCCGACCAGGCGCATGTTGTGATAGTTGGACGGAATCGCCCGGCTCCCGCCTTCGAACTGCGCGCCGTACTTCGGATCGAGATCGGCCTGCTTGATCTTGACCTGTGCCCAGTCGATGTCGAACTCGTCGGCGATGATCTGCGGCAGCGCGGTCCGGATGCCCTGCCCGGTCTCCGGGTTCTTCGAGATGATGGTGAAGGTGTTGTCGGGGTGCACCGTGATGTACGTGTTCGGTGCCAACGACTCGGCTGATGCCCCCGGACCACCGGCGCGCCCCTGCGCGGCGGCGTCCGGCGCGTAGAGGCCGATCAGCAAGCCACCGCCAGCCACCGCAGTGACCTGCAGGAACGACCGCCGATCCAGAGTGGCGCCCTTGCTGGTGACAGCCATGATCAGGCCCTCCCTCCGGCGCTCGCCGCCGACTTGATCGCCTGCTTGATGCGGATGTAGGTCCCGCATCGACAGACGTTGCCGCTCATCGCGGCGTCGATCTGCGCGTCGGTGGGATTCGGCGTGGCCTTGAGCAGCGCCGACGCCGACATCAGCTGCCCGGCCTGGCAGTAACCGCACTGCGGCACGTCGTGTTCCAGCCAGGCGCGCTGGAGCGGGTGCGACCCGTCGCGCGGCAGGCTCTCGATGGTCGTCACGGCGGCCTTGCCGACCGACGAAATCGGCGTGATGCACGAGCGGATCGGCTGCCCGTCGAGCAGCACCGTGCAGGCGCCGCACTGAGCCATGCCGCACCCGAACTTGGTGCCTTTCAGGTCCATCGAATCCCGGAGCACCCACAGCAGGGGCATGCGCTCGGGCACGTCGACAGTGCGCTGCTCGCCATTGACGAGAACTGAATACTTCATCTGCGAAGCCTCCTGAGACCGACGGTCGGGCTCCACCGCTTGCGTGGTGAAGTGCACACACATAGTAGTGCGAGCCGGCCGTCGGTGAACCTCCCAGACCCCCAATTCGTCTCACGTCCCGATCCATTCGAGTCGGACATTGCAGGGGGGCGCGGATGCTCGGGGACCTTCGCTTCGCCGTTCGATCGCTGCTGCGCCACGCCGGCACGACGACAGTGGCGGTGCTGTCGCTGGCGCTGGGCATGATGGCGACCACCGCCATCTACAGCGTCGTCCACGCGGTGGTGCTCGACCCGTTCCCATACAGGGACGTGGACCGGCTCATGAGCGTGCGCGTCGCCAGTCCCGGTCAGCCCTTCGGCCGGACCGGTTACTCGGTCGATCAGTTCCTCGAGATCGCCGAACGGAACACCATCTTCGAGGGCGTCATCGCCTCGACGATCAGCGACGTGCTGTGGATGGACGGCACCCAACCGCACCGCCTGCGCGGCAACCACGGGACGGCCAATACCTTCGAGGTGATGGGCGTGCCGGCGCTCGTCGGTCGCACGTTCACCCCGGGTGATGTCGAGGGTACGGCCTCCCCCGTCGTCGTCCTCGGCTATCGGTTCTGGCACACGCGCTTCGCCGGCGACCCCAACGTCGTCGGGCGCACGCTGCGGCTCGACGGGACGGAGCGCACCGTCGTCGGCGTGATGCCGAAGCGCTTCATGTGGCGCGGCGCCGACGTCTACGTCCCGGTCGCCTTCCGCCGCGACGCCGCCAACGAGGGCGTCCGCGGCGTGCACCTGCTCGGTCGCCTGAAGCCGAACATCACCGACGCGCACGCCGAATCCGACCTGACACCGATCATCGCCGACCTGAAGCGAATGTATCCGTCGGAATTCCCCGACACCTGGCGTGTCGGCCTGCTCTCGTTCGCGGAGACCTTCCCGAGCAGCATCCGCCGCAACCTGTGGACGCTGTTCGGTGCCGTTGGTCTGCTCCTGCTGATTGCGTGCGCCAACGTCTCGAACCTGCTGCTCGCCCGCGCCGCCGAGCGCCGGCCCGAGATCGCACTGCGCACCGCCATCGGTGCCAGTCGGTGGCGCGTGATCCGGCCACTGCTCCTGGAGAGCCTCGTCATCGCGGTCGCCGCAGCGCTGCTGGGCACGCTGCTGGCCGCAGGCTCATTGCGTGCGCTGCTCGGACTCGTGCCCCCCGGCACGATCCCGGACGAGTCGGAGATCGCCCTCAACATCCCCGTGCTGCTCTTCACCGGCGCCATCGGCGTGCTGACGACGATGGTGTTCGGGCTGCTGCCGGCGATCCACGCCACCACGCCGAGCCTCGCGAGCCCGCTGCGGGAATCCGGTCGGACGGTCGGCGGTAACCGTCGCCAGGCCCTGCTGCGCAAGGGCCTCGTGGTTGGCGAAATCGCTCTCTCCTTCATGCTGCTGATGGCCGCGGGCCTGATGATTCGGACGTTCTTCTCCTTGCAGGACGTCGCGCTCGGATTCGAGACGTCGCGCGTGCTGACGATGCGCGTGCCGTTGCCGGAACGGCGCTACCCCACCCGGGAGCACCGCGTGCGATTCTTCCAGGATCTGCTGCAGCGACTGGAAGCCACGCCCGGTGTCATCGCCGTCGGGGTGAATACCTTCCCGCACCCGTTCGGGAACATGTCCACCGAGGTGGAGGTCCTGGGCGCGCGTATCGCGAGCCCGGCGCCCGTCCTCGTGCACCAGACCAGCGCGGGCTACACGGCCGCCTTCGGCATCGGCGTGCTCCAGGGGCGGATGTTCGACGCGAGTGAGGTCGAGCGGCGTCTCCCGGTGGCCGTCGTCAACGAAACCTTCGTCCGTTTGCGCGTCGATGATGGCCTGCCGATCGGCAAGGTGGTGCGCATTCCCGAGCTGACCGAACCGCCGGCCAACGTCGAGTTCAGCGAGGTGACGATCGTGGGCGTGGTCCGCAACACCGTGAACCGGGGCATCGACGACCCCATCGGGCCCGAGATCTATCTCCCGTACACGCTTGCCGGCATGGCCGACCGCATCGTCATGGCGACACGGGGGGACCCGACCCTCGTGATGAAGCCAGCCGTCGCCCAGGTGGTGGCGATCGATGCGGAGCAGCCCGCGGTGGACATGCGCACGATCGAGCACATGCTGCAGGAAGGCTCCTACGCCGGTCCGCGCTTCAATCTCGTGCTGTTCACAGCGTTTGCCGGCCTGGGCCTGACGCTGGCGATGATCGGCGTCTTCGGCGTGATGTCCAGCGCCGTGGCGCAACAGCAGCACGAGGTGGGCGTGCGCATGGCCGTTGGCGCCAGCCCTGGCGAAGTGCTGCGGATGGTCGTCGGACGTGGCGCCTGGCTGATCGCGGCGGGCCTGGTGACGGGGCTTGCGGGTGCCGTTCTCAGCGTGCGACTGCTCCAGAGCTTCCTGGCGCAGGTGTCGCCGTTCGACCCGCTGACGATGGTCAGCGTGTGCGCGCTGGTCGCGATCGTGGGGCTCCTCGCCTGCTTCTGGCCGGCCCGTCGCGCGTCGCGGTTCAACCCGATCGCACTCCTGCGACACCAGTGACGCACCACGTCATCCCGTGCAGATGTGCATCACATCTGTATAATCGCGGCCGGCCACACCGAGCAGATGTGCCTACGCCAGGAACTCGTGGTTAGACCTGACGCGCGCCACGTAGGCGCTGCATTCACCCTTGCCGGGGCGCCAGAAAGACAGGGACGGAAAAGATGCTTTCGAAGACGCAGTTGATCGAGAAGCTGGTCGCGAGTTCCGATGGGCTGACCAAGAAGGGCGTGCGAGACCTGCTGCAGACGCTCACCGAGATCGCGCACAAGGAACTCAAGAAGACCGGCACGTTCGTGATGCCGGGCCTCGCGAAGTTCGTGGTGGTCAAGAAGCCGGCGACCAAGGCGCGGAAGGGCATCAACCCCTTCACGAAGGAGCCCACGGTGTTCAAGGCCAAGCCGGCCCGCAAGACGCTCAAGATCCGTCCGGTCAAGGCCGCCAAGGACGCGCTGCTCTAGTCGCGCCCCTCGAGTCGCGTCGCTCGCACGCAGGTGGGCTCGGCCCACTTGCGTGGGCCACGTGCCCTCCGCCATCTCCAGGCCTGTGCGCCTGACGGACACATCACGTCCGCCTGCACATACCACCTCACCGATGATCGCTCGCCTCGTTTCCACGATTGCGCTGGCGCTCACCGCTGCCTTCGCCACCACCGCGACGGCACAGATCCCCACCAGCGAGAACGTCGTCGTCATCGGCGACATACGCGTCGTCCAGTCACAGGTAGCGGACCAGGCGTCCCGACCCGCAGGTGCCATCGACTTCGTCGACTTCCGCGGCGCGCCATGGCCTGGCGGCGTACTGCCCGTCGTGTTCGACGGCTCCGTGTCCGATGAGCGTCGCCGTGTGTGGCTCGAGGCCTGTCGTCAGTGGGAGGCCGACACGCCCGTGCGCTGCGTCGAAAGCGCCAGCGACACCCGCAGCCGTTTCGTCGTCAGCACCGACGTCAGTCCATCCTGCAGTTCCAGCGTCGGCGCCTACCGGGGTGGCGGCGGTTCGATGCAACTGAACGACAGCTGCTGGGATCGCAGCTCGGTCACGCACTTGATCGGCCATGCCTTCGGGCTGATGGACGAGCATCAGCGCGCCGATCGCGACCGGTACGTCGTCATCCAGTACGAGAACGTGTTGCGGGGATGGCTGTCCGCGTTCGACCGCATGTCGGACGCGCGCCCGGTCGGCGCCTACCACTTCGATTCGATCATGCACGTGGCACCGGTGACGTATTCGTCCAATGGCGAACCCACTGTGGTGCCGAGACCCGAGCATGCGCAGCACCTGCAGACGATGGGTCGAGGACTGGTGCCGTCGGCCGGTGATCGGGCCGCATTGCGACTACTGTATGGCGGCACCTTGTTCACGCCGCGACGCGTGTTCTTCGACACGCACGAACTCCATCGCGTGATGCTGCGCCTCGACGCGCTGTATACGTCGGAATTGCGGCGCCCCCTCGGTCTGTCGCTGAACGGTGAGCCGGACTTCTCGGGCCTGTCGACGTGGATTTTCCACGTCTATCTGCCGGCGCGAGTGGCCGGCCTGTCGGAGAACGACGCCTTTGCGCGCGTCGGGGCGCTCATCACACACTCGGCCGAGTGGCGAGCCATCCATCCTGGCCGTGCGCCGCTGCCGGTCGCAAACGTCTTCACGACCTTCCAGCCTGACCAGGGCGAGTTCATGGCGACGATGTACCGGCTGTCGGAGTTCTACCGCGCCGAACTGAAGCGCCCGCAGGGACTGGTCATCGACGGGCGTCCGGACTTCTCGGGCGTCGCGACCTGGATCGTGCACGTCTATCTCAACGCCCGCCTCGAGGGCGTTGGCGTCGAGGAGGCCTGGCAGCAAGTGGTCTCACTCATCCGCGACAGCGACGAGTGGCATTCGAGCCATCCCTGAGGCGCATGTCACGTGCGACCGTCCCGCAGGGCTGCCGTGGACGGCGTCAGGCAGTGAGACCGCGTCAATTCGTACGACGCATCGCGGCCGCCGGTGCAGTACGGATGGCTCGAAACGCGGGCAGACAACTCGCGCTCGCGCAGGCGGCTGACACGGCCAGGACCGCAGCCACGCCGTCCCAGGCATCGGACGTCCCCAGTCCCACGATCTGCGACGCGAGGCTGCGATGGACCGCCAGCGCGAGTGGAAGGCTGAGCGCCAGCCCCAGCAGGAGCAGGCGGAGTGCCTGCGAGAGCACGAGACGCAGCACCTGCGCGCGCTGCGCGCCGAGCGCCAGGCGGATGCCGATTTCCCTCGTCCGGCGCTCAGTCATCAGCGACATGGCCCCCAGGACACCGATGAACGTGAGCAGCATGGTCACGGCGGCGTAGAAGGCAGCAAGGCCGCTGGCCAGTCGTTCCGTGGACATGGCCCGCGCCGCCACGTCTTCAGCCGACCGCGTCCAGACCACATACTCCTGACCAAGACTCGCGGCAGTCTCGCGCAGAGCCGCCGTGACTGTCGGGCCGTCACCCGCATGTCGCACGACGAGGTGACTGGCATTCCTGACATAGCTGCCTGGTGCCTGCAGCCACGGCAGGTACACGGCCGGCTGCGCCGGTTGACGAAGGTCGAAGACGCGCGCGTCTGGCACGACGCCGACGATGCGCACTGGCGACGGGGCGGCAGGGTCCTCGAGGCGAATCTCGCGGCCAATCGCGTCATCGTGAGGAAAGAGCAACCGCGCGAGGCCATCGCTGATGATGGCCACGGGTTGAGCACCGTGCGTATCGGACCAGGCGACATCGCGCCCGCGTTGCATGGGCACCTCGAGCGCCTCGAGAAAGCCCGGTGAGATCCACGCGAGGACGGCCCGGCGTGCGTTCGCGCCGGGCTGTGGAGACGTCACGCGCGTCTCGTACTGCCACGCCGCGCCAGCCTCGTACATCGACAGTCCAGCAGCAGAGACACCCGGCAGCCCGGCGACCTGCTCGACCAGCACCCGATAGTACGAGGCGTCGTGCTGCTTCGGGGACGCCACGGGATGTGCCAGCAGACGCGACATCAATAGGCCATCCGTTTGCGGCCCGCCCGTTCCTGCCGTCCAGGTGTCGACGGTCCGATGCAGAGTCGCGGCACCGATCACCAGCGCCAGTGCGGCGGAGATCTTCGCAACGAGCAGGACTTTGCTGACGCTCCCGATGCCGACTGACGAACCGGACCGGGCCGTCGCGACCAGCCAGCCAGGCGCCTGCCGCAGGACGAAGCCGCACGAGGCGACGCTGCTCAGGAGCGTCAGCAGCAGTGCCATCGCAGCGGACGCTGCAAGCACGGGCCCTGTCAACCGAAGATCGACGATGAGGGGAAGGAAGCCGCGGTCGGCAATCATCGCGAGAATCTGCCGGCTGCCCCACTGCGCCAGCCACACGCCCATCGCGACACCTGCGAGCGCGATGAGCGCGCCGAGCATCAGGACGTGGCGCATGAGCCGTCCACGAGAGGCTCCGAGAGCCAGTCGCACGGCGAGGTCGTGCGATCGCCGCACCACCAGTTGCTGGAGCAGCAGCGCCACGTGCAGGGAACCGACGATGGCCACCACGACGCCGAGACCCAGAACGATGTAGTACGGACGCACCACGGCGGCGCGCGCATCCGCATTGGTGCCATAGGCCATCGCTGTGCAGCGGAGACGACTCGCCCGCACGGCCTCACGCGCCGGGGCCCCCGCGGCCGGCGGCATCACGTCGTCCAGCATGGCCTGCCAGTGCGACGCGAGTTGAGCGCACGCGGCCGGGAGCGTGACGTCATCGATGAGCCGGCCAGCGACAGCAAGTCCCATGAACGCCGGGTCGTGGAGCACGTTCGCGTGCACGCCGACTGCCTCGCGCAACCGCGGCAACGCAGCGAGTCGCACCGCCGCATCGATACCCACACCGAGGGATGGGCCCGTGAACCGCGGCTGGGTGACGCCGACGATGGTGAAGGCGTGTCCCTCGATTCGGATGGTCCGGCCGATCACAGCCGGATCCCGGCCGAATCGCTCGTGCCAGAGTCGATCCCCGATCACGACGGCATCGTCGGAGAGCGGTGGCCCCTGCGATCGGTGCCCGCTGTCGAGCAGACGGCCACGTGCGGCCTTCTCCCCGAGCGTCCCGAAGAAGTCGTCGGTCACCGCCCAGACGTTGGCCAGTCCTGTCTGCCCACCAGCCTCGATGTTGAGTACGAGATCGCCCGACCATCCCGCCGTATGAGTGAAGACAGTCTGGCGCGCGGCGAGCGCGCGGAACATGGGCACGGACACGTCGGTCGCCGAACCGTCTTTCCCTGCGAGCCAAATCGAGACGAGCCGATCCGGTCGATGGACCGGGAGCGTCCGGAACACGAACGCGTCGATGACGATGAAGATGCTGGCCGCACCGGCGACCGCCAGGGCAAGCGACAGCACGGCAAGGGACGCGGCAACCGGAGCCCCGGACAGCACGCGGATCGCGTGTCGAATGTCTCCGAGCAGGTCACGCACGACTCACCCCTGTCAGGCCGGCAGTCTCGCCGCTGCAGGCCGAGGAGCCTGCCGGATCACTTGATTTTGTCGAGGCCCTCGGTCAACTCGATCCACGTGCCCCACGGGTCGCTGATGAAGGCGATGGCGATGCCGAGTTCCGGCACGGCGCGGACATTGTCCGCCGTGATGCCCATCCCGCGCAGCCGTTCGAGAAAGGCAGGCAGGCCGCGCACCTCGAACCCGACGTGGTCGACGACTCGGCCCCTGGTGCCCACGACGGGCGCGGTGGACGTGGAGAAGTTCAGCGCCACGCCAGGCAGCGTCGCGGTGATGTAGCGACCGCCGGTCGAGGGCTCCACGGCGGCTGCCCCGAACACCTTCACATACCAGGCGCGCATCGCGGCGCGGTCCTGGCCGAAGAAGTGGACGTGCTGCAGGGCGACTGGCGTGCGCTGGTCGGGCACCTGGACCAGTTCGACCTTGAGATCGTCAGGACCGAGCACGAACGCAATCGGCCGTCCGCCGGCGGGATTCGTGGTGACGTCGTCTGTCACGGTCCAGTCGAACGGTACCGACTCGCGCGTGATCATCCGGTAACCGCCGGCTTTCAGTCTGGCGATGACCGGACGGAGATCCGGCACGCCGAGACCGAGATGGTCGGACGTCGTGCCGATCGAGCCGCCAGCGGGCGCCTGCGCACGCAGAAAGACCAGGACGTTCGGAAACGTGACGACCTGCCGGCCCGCCACCGTGACCGGCACGCCGCCAAGGCCATCGACGAAGAACGTCGTGTGCGCCGCGACGCTGGTCGCATTGACGTGGTGATGGCCATAGACGACTGCGCCATCGCTGGGAGTGACCAACTGACCGGACGCCGGTGACGCGGACAACAGCAGCAGGCAGGTGCAGAGCAGAGCCAGTCCGGCGCGCATGGGAATCGGAGTGTAGCGCAGGCTCGCCACGTACCCGCGGCTCAGTGCCAGGCCGGCGGCCGTCCATGCCTGCTCCTTTCGTTCGAACGTTGCCCGATGGCAGTGGTCGCCACTGATCGCCTAGCGCCTCCGGCGATCGATCCTGCCTTCGTCCACGACTCGTCCCGACGTCTCGATCGCGCAGAAGAACAGCTCGTCCCCGGCAATCTCCACCGCGAGGAACGCTCGACCGGTATCGAAGCCACTGGCGGTGATGCCGGACGTGCGATCGATGTTGCCGCGGCGCAGCTGACCACCCGAACCGACAATGAAGTACGTCAGCCCCTGCTGCGGCCTGGTGCGCTCGTAGAAGTGCTCATGGCCCGAGAACACGACTGTCACATTGCTGCCGAGCAGCAGCGGCTCCACCGCCGCCCGCAGGTCGAGATGTGCGCCGTGCCGCTTGCCCGACGAATAGAGCGGATGGTGGAAGTACGGAATCACCCAGTCGGTGCGCCCTTCCAGTTCTTTCGACAGCCATGCCATCTGCTCGGGCGTCGGATAGTCGCTTTCAAGTGCGATGAACTTCACGTCCTGCCGTGGAGCCTTGAAGCTGTAATAGGTCCGCCCTTGCATGTTGAACGGCGGATAGTGCGCCTGCTGGCGCGAGTCGTGGTTCCCGAGCGACGCATAGAACTTCACGCCGCGCTGGAGGAGCGTCGCGTAAGGCACCTCGAACTTGCGCTTCAGATCCTGCGGTCGCTCGCGGCCGTAGATGTTGTCGCCGACCGTGATGACGAGTTCGGCAGCAAACTGCGACTGGACCTGCGCCATGCGATCGGCGAGGGCGCGCTGATGTCGTGTACCGGTACCGAAGTCGCCGAGGACGAAGAACTTCAGCGATCCAGGCCGGTTGGGCAGCGGAAGCACTGCCGCGGGCGCCACGAGGGCCGCCGGGGCTTGAGCACTGGCGAACGATGCGCGCGCCGGAACATCTGCCCTGACCGTGCCGAGTAACAGGCCACACGCGGCCAGTATCCCGAGCGTCGCGCGGGCTAGTCGCGGCCAGGCCGATCGAGTGACGCCGACGGTTGGCGCGACGTTACCCGCAACGCGTGGGAGCAACACGGACCGTGACCTCGTCGGAACGGCTGGCGATGAACAGCGAAACGGTCTGCAGGTCGGCCAGGTCAGCCGGCGACAGTGGCAGGGTCGCCCGGCCGATCCGCCGGGAGAATTGCGTCCCACCATGCCGCGCGACGCTCGCGCCGCGCCATTCCGCCAGCACCACTCCGTCGTTTGTGAGTTTCGTGAGGGGCATCGGCCCGCTCCCTTCCTGCGCGGCCCCCAAATTGAGACCAGGTCGCAGTATTGAAGTCTATCTGCGACAAAGTCGTCGGCCAAGCGCAATCAGCATCGACGGGGACGGTTGAAGGCGAACAGGTCGTGGTCGGGAGAACGCTTGCCGCGCCACTGCTCCAGCAACTGCGTGGCGGCGAGGTACCCGAACGTCATGCCATTCCCACCGTATCCGAGGGCGAACAAATGTCGCGGGTACCGTCGATGCGTCCCGACCAAGGGCAGCGTGTCCGGCGTCATCGCGAAGAGCCCCTCCCAGGCGTGTTCGAACGACACGTCGTGCAGCGCCGGCAGGAGACGGCAGAAATGCGCGCGCAACGCCGTCGTCGCCCTGGTGAACGCGGCGCGCCGCGAGGCACCGGGCTTCACGAGTCGGTCTTCGCCACCGAGGAGCAGGCGATGATCACTGGTCCACCGAGCGTAGTGATACGGCCGCTCGGTGTCCCACAGCATCACCGGCCCGAGGCCGATATCGGCGCGTTGCCGCCGCGTCAGCGGCGCGGTGGCCATCACATACGTGCGGTGCATCGCAAAGCGCCCCGCCAGCGGACGAAACTCCGGCGTGGCGTATCCCGTGGCGACAATCACCGTGGACGCATGCACCACGCCGCGTCGCGTGAAGACCCGGACGCCTGACCGGTGCGGCTCGACGCGGGTCACCG
>DATJTM010000291.1:0-7467 GCA_035503395.1 Luteitalea sp. | reverse complement strand
CTGGACCGGCCCGACCAATCGCGCGATGACGATGGCATTTCACGTCGGGCCGGACTACCGGGACCGGATGGCCGGCGTGACGAGCATCGATGGCACCTGCCGTCCGCAGTTCGTGCACGACGACGAAGCCTCGGCCTTCGCCGCGCTGCTGCACGAGGCACGGCGTCGATGGGGTGTGGGGGTGGTGCTCAATACCAGCATGAACATCCACGGCGAGCCACTCGTGTGCACGCCGGCGCAGGCGGTCGACGTGTTCCTGCGGTCGGGTGCCGACGCGTTGGCGATTGGGCCCTACTGTCTCGAGACGACGGCGACGGCACAGGCCGTCCCGTCATCGGCCGCGACCGGGGTCACCCCATGAGCGATCGCGAGGCGGCCGCGACCGCGCCCTCGGCGTCGCGCCACTGGATCGGCGGCTGGACGGCGATGCTCGCCGCGTGGCTGGTCGTCACCGCCGCCCTGGTGACGTGGCTGGCCGCGACACCCGCCGCGACCTTGCGCGAGCATCTGGTGCGGGCCCAGTTCTGGTCACTGGAGGTGTGTGCCTGGCTGGCGGCGGCGTGCGTCGTGGCGCTCGGGCGCGAGGTCTGGCGCCGGTTCGACGGTCAGGACCGCTGGATGCTCTCGCTGACCACCGGCCTGGCGCTGCTGCTGACGCTCGTGGTGGCGCCGCGCACGCACCGCATCTTCTACGACGAGCAGATCTACCAGGGCGTGGGGCAGAACCTGAGCGATCTGAAGCGGGCGCAGATGTGCAACGACGGCACGGTCGACTACGGCCGCCTGGAGTGCCTGCGCGGCGAGTACAACAAGCAGCCGTACGCGTTTCCGCACCTCCTCAGTGTGGCGTACCGCATCGTCGGTGTCGGGATCCGCGTGCCGTTTGCGATCAACGTGATGGCGATGGTCGTGACGGTGTGGGCGGTCTATGCGTGGGCGCTGATCGGCTTCGGCGACCGTCTCGCGGCGGGGTTTGCCGCAGTCGTGATTGCCACCGTCCCGCACCAGGTGTTGTGGTCCGCCACCGGTGCGGTCGAGCCGACGGCGTCGCTGGCCTGCCTGCTGGCGGTGCTCGCCGCGGTCGTGGCGGTCGTCGACCGCCGTCCGTGCGTCCTGCTCGTCGTCGGCGTTCTGTTCTCGTATGCCGCGCAGTTCCGTCCCGAGTCGCTGCTCATCGGTGCACCTATCGCCGTGGTGCTCTGGGGCCGACACACGGAAGAGGACGACCGCCGCTGGATCGGATGGGCGCTGCTCCTCGTGCTGGCGCTGCTTGCCGTGCACGTCGGCCACCTGTTCGCAGTGCGCAACGAGGGGTGGGGCACGACCGGGCCGCGACTGTCGTTGAGTTACGTCTGGCCCAATCTCACGGTGAACGGGCCGTTCTACGTCGCCGACGAGCGGTTCCCGGCGCTGTACACCTGGCTGGCGTTGTTCGGGATCCTGGCCGGCGGCGCCTGGCGCCCGCGGCTGGCGTCGCTGGTGTACTTCGGCGTGTTCTTCGGGATTGGCCTGGCGTTCTACGCCGGGAGCTACAACTACGGCGCCGACGTGCGGTATTCGCTGCTCACGTATCCGCCGCTGGCCGTCCTGGCGGGCGTGGGTGCCGCCAGGCTCACGCGGTGGGTGGCTCGTCGCGCACCGCAACAGTGGGCGACCGCACTCGTGACGCTGGGGCTGCTGGTGCAGGCGACGTGGTACGCGCCGGTGATGCGGGCCACGACGCAGGAAGCGTGGGCGGCGCGGGCCGACGTGCGCTACGCACAGGCCTTCGCGAAGCAGCTGCCTCCGCATGCGTACGTGCTGACGCAGAACCCGGCGATGTTCCACGTGCTCGGCGTGAGTGCCGGGCAGATGTCATTGGTCACGACCAACCCGCTGTACCTGCCGTACCTGCGGATGCGGCATCCGTCGGCGGTGTACGTGCACTGGAACTACTGGTGCAACGTGCCCGACCAGGTGCAACAGGACTTTTGCCGCCAGGCACTCGCGGCGGCGCCGGTGCGCGTGGTCGGTGAATACCGGGAACGCGATCAGCGATTCGCCTTCTATCGGGTGGAGCCGATCGAGGTGCCGGCGACTGCTGTCGGGGGGCCGTCACACGTGCTCGGCGAACGCGGCGATGTCGCCAAAAGTCATTGACTTGCGAGTTCAACGATGCCATTAATTCCGCCCATCTCCATGCCCCTTCACAGCCGCTCGACGCACGGACCTCGCCGAGGTGTGTCCATGGCCCCGGGCGCCAACGCACGTCGGTGGGATCGTAAGGGCCTCCTCACCCGTTGGCCGGTCGCCGCGGCGACGTGCCTGACGCTGCTCGGCGGCGTGCCGGTTCTGGCGCAAACGACACCGACCACGCCGACGACGCCGACGACGACCCCCACGACGCCGGCCACCGAAGGCCTGTCGCTGTCGCAGACGCTGCTGACGCTCAGTCGCTCCGGTGGGGCCGCCCCAATCGGTGAGTCGCTCGCGCTCGCGACGGCGCTCGACATCTCGACGGCCTGGATGACGACGGCCTCTCCTGGCTTCGTCTACAAGACCGACCCGACCACCGGGTTGCGCGTCCGGCAGTCGGACAGTTTCGGTCCCAGCTTCGGGCATCGTGCCCTCACGTCCGGTGAGGGGAAAGTCGCGGCCTACGCGAGCGTCACGGCCACGTCCTACCAGCGGCTCGGCGACATGTCGCTCGACCGCCTGACGCTGTTCCGGGCCACCGGCCCGACGTCGGCGGCGACGCGGACGGGGCTCGCGAGCCTGGTCATCAACTCGGAGACGCTGGCGCTGTCCGGGTCGGTGGGCGTCACCGACAAGTTCGACATCGCGGTCACCGTGCCGATGACGCGCGTCAAGGTCGATGGCATCGCCTGGACCGAGGACGCGGCCGGCAACGTCTACGCGCTGGCCAGCGGCACCGGCACGTCGACCGGGCTCGGCGACATCGCGGTGAGTGCCAAGTACCGCCTCTCCTCGTTCGGCGCCGGGCCGCCCGACCCCGGTGGGCTCGCCATCGTCGGCACGATGCGGCTGCCCACCGGCGACCGTGAACAGTTCCGCGGACTCGGCATCAGCCGCACGATGGGCACGCTCGTGTACTCGAGCGGCACCGGCCGTCTCCGTCCGCACGCGAGCGCCGGCTTCGAGTTCTGGAGTGACGGCATCGACCTGCCGACCGACGCGACCGGCCGCTCGGTCGTCAGCGCGCGCCATCAGGTGCAATACAACGCCGGCGTCGAACTGCAGGCCGCGCCGAAGGTCACCATCCTCGCGGATGTCCTCGGCCGTCACATCCTGGGGGCCGGCAAGATCGGCTACCGCACCGATGCGGTCGCGTCGACCAGCGCGCTCGGGCTGATCGGAGCGACCTCGGTCGAATCGATGACGGGGCTCGACAAGGGCATCCAGAAACTGGTGCTCGTGCCTGGCGTGAAGGTCAACATCAAGGGCAATCTCCTCCTGTCGCTGAGCGCGTTGGCGACGTTGCGAGACACCGGCCTGCACGACCGCATCATCCCCGTGGCCGGGCTCGAATGGTCTTTCTGAGGCGAGTGTCCATGCGTCCACTACTCCCGCTGCTTGCGTCCGGCGCGCTCATTTCCGCCGTCCTCGTCGGCTGTGAGTCGAAGAACCCGACCGGTCCCGGTAACGTGACCGTCATCAGCGCCACGACGACCACCACCTCGGTGCTGCCGCCGCGGCGTTATGTCGGCTTCGAGGCTCCGCCCAACACGCCGGGTGACATCAGCCTGTTCTTCACGCCCGTCGCTGGCAGCGGGACCACGCCGCGCTTCACCGTCTACGGCCTCTACAAGACCGGCACCGGCGTGACCGGAGAGGTCAACGGTGTACTGACCGGCACCCCCGACACCGGACAGTTCGCCGGCACGCTCACCGCCAACGTCGGCGGCTGCGTCGCCGAGCGTGAGTACGCCGGCCCGCTCGACAGCCAGTTCCTGCGCTGGACGGGAGGTAACATCCTGCGCGACTGCCCGGGCAGCCCGCTCGTCGCTGGTCCGCTCATCCTGCTGAAGACCGACGAACCGCCGCCGACCACGACTGTCACGCCGACCACGATTGCGCCGGCGACGACGACCACCGTGGTGCCCGAACTGCGCACGCCGGACTTCCTGGTGACGCCGTCGGGCGATGGCCTGATGGCAGCGACGGCGTTCCAGTTCCAGTACACGGAACCGCCGGTCGGAGGCGTGGCGCCGTTCACCTACACGTGGAACTTCGGCGACGGCAGCGGCAACGCGATCGGCCCGATCACGTCGCACGTGTACAACAACACCGGTCGTTTCATCGTCACGGCCACGGTGACCGACAGCAAGGGACAGGTCGCGCAGGACACCGGTGAAGTGCGCATTGGCGCCGTCACCAGCCCGTGGCAGGTCGTGGTCCAGACCAACGACAACCGTCTCGGCCTGACCAACGGCGCGTTCCGCTCGATCGTCGTGCTGAACCAGCAGCAGTCGCAGGTCACGGCGACTCCAGGTGATGCCCTGGTCCTGGCGCGCACCGGCATCGGCACCGTCTCCAACCCGCGGCAGATGTCGATCATCGGCTTCGACCTGCAGCGGCAGGGCGTGCCCGGCACGACCGTCAGCCTGTCGTTCGTCGGCACCCTCGACAACAGCCTGCGCACCTGGACGGGCGTCGTCACCGGCTTCACCGACTGCCCCTGCGCCTTCACCGCGACGCGGTAAGCGCAGGTCGGAGTTCGAACCCCAACGATGCCCGCCCGGCCTGGCGCCGCGGCGGGCATTCGTACGTCGGCGGGCTACGGCCTACAGCCTGCGGGCTACCTGAATGCGACGGTAGGGCGCCTCTCTGAGGCGCCCGTGCAAACACGAAGTGGTAGGGACGGCTCGCCGAGCCGTCCGACCTCAAACGGACGCGCCGGCGGCGCGTCCCTACCGAAATCAGCCGACAGGCTTCGGGCTGCGGGCTACCTGATCCGACGGTAGGGGCGCCTCTCGAAGGCGTCCGGGCCGATCAGGGAGCGCCCCCTGCCCTCGGAACACTGATGAAGGCTGTCGGCCTTCGTCGTTCGGCCTTCGGCCTTCGGAAGGCCCGCGCAATTCGGTAGGGACGGCTCGCCGAGCCGTCCGACGTCAAACGGACGCGCCGGCGGCGCGTCCCTACCGAGATCAGCCGACAGGCTTCGGGCTGCGGGCAACCTGATCCGACGTAGGGGCGCCTCTCTGAAGCGCCCTGTGCGGGTCGCTCAGGGAACGGCCCCTGCCCTCGGAACACTGATGAAGCCTGTCGGCCTTCGTCGTTCGGCCTTCGGCCTTCGAAAGGCCCTCGCAATTCGGTAGGGACGGCTCGCCGAGCCGTCCGACGTTCAAACGGACGCGCCGGCGGCGCGTCCCTACCGAAATCAGCCGACAGGCTTCGGGCTGCGGGCTACCTGAGGCGACGGTGGAGCGATGCAGATGGGCCGCGTTGGGACAACGGGCCCTACCTGGGTGCGGCGCCCTTCCTTCTGACTTCGACCTTGGACTTCTGACTCGTGACTAACGCGGAGTGACGACGACGGGCCCGGTGGGGGGCTGCGTGTTGGCGGATGCCGCGTTGATCGCCGCCTCGAGCGGGTTGTCGAACGGGAAGCCGAAGAGACGCGGATTCTCGCCGATGACGGCGGCTGACACGATGCTGAAGACGTAGTTGTAGGTCTCGGCTGGCACGCGGCTGCGGTACTGCTCGAGCAGGTTCCAGAAGTTGCGGTCGCGCGGATTGGCCGGCAACTGGTTGATGTAGCGCACCACGCGGCGCTCGCCCCAGTTGTACGACGCCATCACCAGCAGCCCTGACGCCTGTGCGTCGGTCGCGTAGATCGTCTTGATGTAGCGCGCGGCGGCGCCTGTCGCCTTCTGCCAGTCGTGCCGGTCGTCCTGCGGGTCGAAGACGCGGTGCTTCTGCCACGGCCCGATGGTCAGGCCGTAGGTCTTGCCGGTGTCCGGGATGAACTGCCACATCCCCTTGGCGAAGCCCCAGTTGGTGGGCGGACCGACGGCCTGTTCGTTGAAGTCGCTTTCCTGCAGCGCCAGATAGAAGAACTGCGGCGGCAGGTTCTGCGCCATGAACGCCTTGACGATCTCCTGGACGTAGCCGCGCTCCTGCGCCTTGCGGATGCCGCGCACGAACCGCGGCGTCCGGCGCCAGGATGCGATGTAGCGCGAGACCTCACCGAGATATTCGGGCGGCACGACGAGTTCGCACTCCCCGAAGGTGCGGGTGACGCGCAGGATCAGGCGTTCTTCCTCGGTGAGCTTGCGGCCGTAGATGTCGAGCTTCTGCAGAAGCTGGTCGTACTGCGCTTCGCTCTGCTTCCGCTGCTGGTAGGCCTGCGCGAGGGTCTTGCCGGCACCCGCGCCGGCATTCTGCTCGGCCTGTGCGATGAGGACGTCGGTGTTCTTGATGCTGTAGAAGATGTCTTCGGCGAGCTTGCGATTCTGGCGCGCCTTGACGTGCAGGTACGCGGCGTACGACGCGAAGAGCAGCGCGACCACGCTGATGGCGGCGACGATCGAGCCATACCGACGCTTCTGGCGCTTCTGTACCTGCTGGAACGCCTCGCGGATGTACATCGTCCGCGCGCCGACCGGCTGGTCGTCGCCCTCGCCCTTGCCGAAATAGCGCGCCTCGAACTGCTTGAGCACGTTCGGGTCGCGCGGATCGATCGGGGCGCTTCCGGACTGGCCGGCAGCGGAGCCTGCTCCCGAGGCCGGCGATGACTGCACGACGCGCGCCGGACGGACGACGGTCGCAAAGGCGGCGCGCTCGGCCCGGAGCAACACCGGCGGCCCGTCGAGGCCGCCCATCCGAATCGTCACCCCGTCGCCGACGGCGCCGCTGGCGACGCGAGCCCCGTTCAGGAACAGGCCGTTGGCACTCTGCAGGTCGGTGAACGTCCAGTGGCCATCGATGACCGCCACGCGGAGGTGCTTGCGGCTGACGTGCTCGTCGTCGAGCTGCACGTCGCACTCCGCGCTGCGGCCAACGGTGAACGGCCGGGCGAAGCGCAGCTCGCGCCCATCGGTGAGCCTGATGACGATCTCGGAGATCGGCGAGTCGCCGCGCGGGTCACTCACGGTGTGCATACAGGTATCACGGAGCCCGCCAGCGGGCCTCACCTGATCTCAACGATCACGAGCGCCAGTCCGGACGCCACGGCTGCCGAAACCGCGAATCGGGCGCTGCCGGCGCGGTAGACTGCGGCGCACGGCCTGCGTCGCCGTCCCCAATCACCACACCTGAGAGGCGCGAGTGGTTCGACGTTCCCTGATCTTCGGCTCGATGATGGCGATGTGCGCGGGGCCGGTCGCGGCGCAGGCACCCGCCGTTCCCACCTATCAGGCGCATCGCGTCGTCGACGCCATTACCGTCGATGGTCGGCTCGACGAGCTGACCTGGGCGCTGCGCCCACGCGTCGGGCAGATGCGGTTGATCACCGACCTCACACGA